>CAZVKQ010000031.1:0-9932 GCA_964626985.1 Candidatus Woesearchaeota archaeon
ACATCATATCTATTCTCATAAGCTCCAACCAGCATATCATTTGCCAACTGAACATCGTCTCCTTTAATTTCATATCTTATTTTGCTGCTGTGTTCAATAATCTTCTTAAACGTGCAAAAGACTATCTTAAATTTCGGAATAGAAGACAATTTTTGAAGAAATCTTTGATGTTTGGCAAATCTTTCAGCATCAAAATCTTTATCCATCATAGCAGTATAATAAAAAACGCGCTGTAATTCTCTATTGCCAGCAATTAACTTTGCAAACTCTTCAAAATTGATTTTTTTCATTCTGGATGGGAATCAAGATATGGACAATTTGCTGAAACTTTGATAGGTATTGAAAAGATACTTCATGACAAATTACAATGTGACTCAAGCTGCTTTAAACAAATACAGAAAAAGAATGGGTGACGAGCCTGAAGAACTTCTTGATTATTGCGAATAAAATTCAAGCCCAACCCTAAGAAAAATTTGGGAGAGCGAAGCGAACTGCTTAACCTTTGTTATAAGAAGTTTCAATTTCTTTCCCGTTCGTTTATGGGTTAAGCAAAGTTTTTCATAATAATTTTTCAGTATCTGGGTGGGAAGAAAGAAAAAATAAAAAGGGCCCCTGCAGAGTTCAAACCCTCGTCAAAAGTGGAGCTCAGCCGAACCGTTAGTGCTCTTTTGCTTGTCGGTACACTCTGCTCAGGCAAGTTTAATAAAATATTAAACTTTATAAAGATAGGTTTGGCTGCGGTTCTGATTTATATTTTTTGTTCATGCTATTATTTCTTTGTATAGATAAGGGTTATTCAACAGTTGCCTTAATCCTTCTTATTCCCGCGGCGACGGATTCTTCTTTTAGGAGCTTGAATTTTTTTATTTCAGATGTGTTCTTTACATGAGGACCTGTGCATATTTCTTTTGAGAAATATCCTTTTTTTTCTTTTTTATCAAGTATTGTATAGACTGAAACTATTTCAGGGTATTTTGCGCCGAACTCTGCCTGCGCGCCTGATTTAAGGGCTTCTTTAAGGGGCATTTCTTCTCTTGCTACTTTTAGAGATTCCTTGATTTTTTTATTAACTAGTGATTCTATTTTTGATAATTCATCTGGAGATAGTTTTCTTTCAAAGTTAAAGTCAAATCTTAGTCTTTCTGGAGTTATGTTTGAGCCTTTTTGTTTTATTTCAGAATCTTTTAGTATAACTCGGAGAGCTTCGTTTAGGAGATGTGTTGCTGTATGTAAACGAGTTGTTTTTTCAGAGTTGTCTGCCAGCCCTGATTTAAACATTCCTGATGAGTATGTTCTTGATAGCTCTTGATGTTTTTGGAATTCTTTTTCGTATTCTTTTATATCTACCGATAGATTTTTTTCTTTTGCTAATTCTTGAGTCATTTCTATTGGAAAGCCGTAGGATTGGAATAGTAGGAAGGAGTCTTTTCCTGAGAGTTTTGTTTTTGAATTTTCTGTGATTTTATTAAAGATTTTTAGTCCTTTTTCCAGAGTTTGAACGAATCTTTGCTCTTCTGCTTCTAATTCTTTTAAGATGAATGATTTATTATGTTTTAATTCTTCATAATCTGGATATACAGGGATTATTGATTCTGCTATTTCTGCTGTGAAATTTTTTTCTATTCCTAAAAGACGACCGTATCTGATTGCTCTTCTTATTAATCTTCTTAAGATGTAACCTTGGCCGATGTTTGACGGCTTGATTGATTTCTCATCGCCGAGAATGAATGTTGCTGCTCTTAAATGGTCTGCGATTATTCGCATTGGTTTTTCGTTTTTATCGTCGGAGTAGGATTTTTTTGAGACTTTTTCTATTTTGTTTATTATTGGAGAGAAGATAGAAGTTTTGTAGTTGTCTTCTAGCCCGTTTAAAATTGCTAAAGTTCTTTCAACTCCCATTCCCGTGTCCACGTTTTTTTGTTTTAGGGGCTCGTAGATTCCTTTGTTGTTTTTGTTGTATTGCATGAAGACATCATTCCAGATTTCAACCCAGTTTTTGTCTTTGGGATTAAAAGATTTTTGAGCTGGTTTTTCTGATGTCCAGTAAAACATTTCTGTGTCTGGACCGCAGGGACCTGTTTCTCCTGCTGGGCCCCACCAGTTGTTTTCTTTTCCTAGGAAGGCAATTTTTTCTTTTGGTATTCCTAAAGATTCCCAGTGCTTTGCTGATTCTAAATCTTTTGGTATGTGCGGGCTTGAAGAACCTTTAAAACAAGAGATTGCTAGTTTTTCAACTGGTATTTCTAGTTTTTTTGTTAGGAATTCAAACGAGAATTTTATTGCGTCTTCTTTGAAGTAGTCTCCGAGAGACCAGTTGCCTAGCATTTCAAAGAAAGTGTGATGAGTTTGATTTCCTACTTTTTCTATGTCACCTAAGCGAATGCATTTTTGAACATTGACTAATCTTTTTGTTTTGAGGGGATGGGGCTGTCCTAGTAAATAGGGGACAAGGGGATGCATTCCTGCTGTTGTGAATAGGACTGTTGGGTCGTTCGCAGGGATTAATGAAGACGATGGAATTTCCTTGTGGGATTTTGATTTAAAGAAATCTATATATGCTTTGATTAGGGCTTCTCGGGATTTAAAGTGTTTCATGTATTTTTTTAGAGGGAGAGGTATATAAACGCTTGTAGAAATCCTCGTATTTTAATTCGAGGTTTATGTCTCGAGGATTTCTCCGGCGGTCACAAAACCAGAAGGGTTTTGTGACATTATTGAAGTGCTTTTAGCTTGTTCTTGATTTTTTCTAGTTCGTTCTCTAGAGAGAGGTTTTCTTTGTTTTCTTTGCGAGAGATTTTGTGTTTGGGCTGGACTTTCGGGAGGCGCTTGTCCAACATCTTTAATTCGTCTATTGTTTCTATGACTTTTTCCTTAAGTTTTATTTTCAGAAGAAGCTCCTGCTTTCTTAGCTTTTTGTATTCTTTGAGATGTTTTATTGAGTTTAATAATTGGAGCTGCGATTGGAGAAGATTTTTCTCGCCGTATTTTTTTTCTGCGTATGATAGTTTTACGTATTCTGCCATTTTTTGTTTTGATTTGTTCGTGTTTGATTTGCACCAGCCCACCCCACTACTCTCTGTTGTTTCGCTTTGCTCAACAACCGAGTAATTGTTAGCAAATCAAACTTTTACTGCATATTGTTTGTTTTTTTGAATATGATTATTCTAATTTTTCAAATATGTTTTCTGTGACGTCATGGACTTCTGCTTTGATTGACATTACATCTTTTTCCCAAGAGGATAGTTCTTGTTCTTCTCTTAATTTTGTTTCTCTTATTTTATTTAAGAGAGAGGTTATTTCTTCTAATTTATCCTGGATGTTTGAGAGGGTTTTTTTAGCAGAGTTGAATTTGTCCAGTTTGACGAAGAGGTCTGAGCTTCTTTGAGAGTAAGGAATTTCTCTGATGTCCGGGGGAGAAGGTATTATTTTGTCATGGTCTTCAGGATTCCATTCTTCCATTTCTATTGTGTTGATTTCTCTGACGGGGTGTTCTGGGATTCTTTGGAATTCTTCTGTTCTTACTGCGTCTTTTATTGCTGATTGTGAAAAGCCCGGCTCTTCAGGAGAGTCAGGGAATGTCGGCAGATTATGCTTTTCATATTCTTCTTCATACCTGCTCCTTCCTAAATTCATCGGCTCTTTTAACGGAGGGAGATCAGGCAAACCTATATCATCCTCTTTTTTCTTTTTTCCAAACATTGTTATAGATTTGAAATTTTGTTTATATAGATTTATGTTAACTGGGAAGGGGCTACATTTCGGATGATTGGTTGTTAAAGCGTAAAGTTTTTTAAGTGACCTTTTTATAAAGAGGGATGCAGATGCAACTTCTGAAGGATATAATAGCTGGTTTTGCCGGGGAAAGTGCGGCAGGGATAGTTGACCTTCTGCATAAGAAGAAGAACGTCAATGAATTTTTGATAGCTAAGAAACTGAAATTAACTATTAATCAGACAAGGAACATTTTGTATAAACTTGCAGATGAGGGGCTTGTTAGTTTTGTCAGGAAGAAGGACAGCAAGAAGGGAGGATGGTATACTTATTTCTGGACTTTGAATTCCGGGAAGAGCCTGATTAAGTTTAGGGATAAGCTGGAAGAAGAGATTTTTAGATTAAAGGAGCAGCTTGAGAAGAGAAAGAACAAGACTTTTTATTATAGTTCTGGAGCTGATTTGGAATATACAGAGGAAGAGGCGCTTTTGCACGATTATATTTGTCCTGAAACAGGAGAGGTCTTGGAAGTTAGAGAATCCGGAGAGATAGTGAACAGACTTCAGAAAGAGATTGACAGATTAAATGCTTTAATACAAGAGGTTGGAATTGAGATAGGGGAAGTTGAGAAGAGGGAGGGGAGGGCAAGAGCCAGAAGAATAAAGAAGGAAGAAGATAAGAAGAAAGACGAGAGATTAAAGAAGAAGAGAAAAAGAGAGAGGGAGGCAAGGAAGCTTAAGGTAAAAAGCGCTAAGAAATCAGGGGGGAAAATTAAGGCGAAGGGTGTGAGAAAGATTAGCAGGAGGAGAGCTGTTAGGAGAGGCGTTAAAAAGAAGGCGAAGAAATGAAAAGGAATACAAGAGTTTTTAATAGGAAGAGGGGAGGGTTATTGTCCTGGCTGGAGAATCTTTCTATCATGGGCTGGCTGATTTTGGCTAATGTTATTTTCTTTTTTGTTTTGCTATTAGCTGGCTTTAGAAATGATGGTTTGCTTTCTTATGTTGCTTTGAAGCCGGAGAGCATTTTACAGGGGAAATATTTGTGGACTTTGATTAGCCATATGTTTGTTCACGGGGGATTTGGGCATTTGTTTATTAATATGTTTGTTTTATTTTCTCTTGGGGGATTGAGTGAGAGGATAATTGGGAGGAAGAGGTTCTTTTGGTTTTATATTTTGTCAGGGATTTTTGCCGGCTTGTTGAGTGTTTTTCTGGCAGGGTTTTTTGGGAGTTCTGATGTTGGAGCTCGGATTTTTGGGAGGCCTGAAATTTTTATGGTTGGGGCTTCTGGAGCTATTTTTGCGATTGCCGGGCTTTTTGTGATGCTTCTTCCGAGATTGAGATTTGCGATTATATTTTTTCCTTTCTTTAGTTTTCCTGCTTATGTTATGGTGCCGGCTGTTTTGTTTTTGACTTGGGGCTTGAGCATTTGGTTTGAGTGGCCAATTGGGAATGTTGCGCATTTTGGAGGATTTTTGGCAGGCATTGGCTATGGCTATTATTTGAGGCAGAAGTATAGGCGGAAAGTTGCTATGCTTCAGAAGATGTTTAAGTAGATGTATTCTTTTTAAGAAACTATATTCGAGAGACCTAAATAGCTTGAAGAAAAATTTAGGTCTCTCGAATATAGCAAGAGACAAAATGGGGAATTATTAAAGTCTCTTGCTATACTTTGTATCCTTTTGCTTCTAATATTCTTATAACACTTTTGTTAATTCTTTCTTCTTTAATTTCTCCAGATTTAACAGACCTCACTATTGCCTTAATACATTTAGATACATTTTCTGGTTTAATTCTCCAAGAATCTAATATGATATCATTTCCAGCCTTAACTAAATCAACACACATTTTATCTCTTTTGAAGAGATACTTTAATCTTAATCCTAACATGTTAATATCGTCTGTTATTATAATTCCAGAGAAGTCTTTTCTCAAGTGCGTAATAATTTCATGGGAAGTTGTAGAGGGTTTGCCTTTAGAATCAATCTCTCCATAGACAATTGAATGACCAATCATAATTGCTTTTACGTTAGAATTAATCGCAACTTTAAAGTTTTCTAAATCTTCTTTATTTATTTCTGCTTTCACAAGCCTCCAATGAGGATTCTTTTCCATGTTTCCTCCAGGGTAGTGTTTTGCTGTTGCCATTATCTCATTATCTTGAAGAGCATCTATATAATTTTCTATTTTCTCTTTTCTTTCGTTGAAGTTTCCTTTAAAACTTCTTTCAGGCCAAATTTTGTTTTTTGATTCAACTACTGGAGAAAAGTCTAGGTTGAAACCTGCTTCTTTTAATTTTTGAGCATGCTCTTCTCCTAGTAATCTAGCTTCTTCGGCATCTTTTATTTCTCCAAAAGATTTAGACTTATAATCAGAGAATGGATTCCAGTAACCTTCCATGTCAGTAGAGACAAATAACTTTATTTTACTTCTTCTTTGGTATTCTTCTATAATCTCCTTAAATTGTTCAGAGTTCTTATTTCCATTAAGAAAGATGCCCCCTATTCCTAAAGAAAGAAATTTTTCATTTAATTCATTATTGGCTTTGACTATAATCATTTGTCCAACTTTTTCTTCAATACTCAAATCTGAGAGATTAATTTGATCAGCGCCCGCATTTGCCATGAAAAGAATAATTATCAAGAGTATAAAAATTTCTTTTTTGATATACATACATTGTTTAATGACGAATAGATTAAATAATTTTCTAAAGAAGAATGAGGGTTTGTGCCAACATTATAGTGAAAGACATAAGTCTTTCCCTATCTAGTCAACGACAAAATTGGGAAAAACTAAAGTCGTTGACTATAGTTTTATAAATCTTGTTTGTTTTATTTGATGATGAAAAGAAATAAAGGCAGAGGGCGGGAGATTTTAGATTTTAGAGAGCAGTTTAGAGAGGCGATTGATTATATTAAGGAGAGCATGAGGTATGTTTATTTTGTGATTGCTGTTTTTTTTGGTTTTGCTTTAATTGGCTTTTTGTATTCTGAGGAGTTTTGGTTTATTGAGATTTTGTTAAGAGATATTATTGCGCAGACAGAGGGGCTTGGCGGAACTGATCTGACTTTTTTTATAATGCAGAATAATCTGAAGAGCGCTTTTTTTGGGTTGGTGTTCGGCGTTTTCCTCGGGATTTTTCCATTTTTCAGCGCTGCCAGCAACGGGCTTGTTTTGGGATATGTGAGCAGTATTGTTGTGATTGAGAGCAGTTTTTTTGAGCTGTGGAGATTATTGCCTCATGGCATTTTTGAGCTTGCTGCTGTTTTTGTTTCCTTGGGAATGGGTGTTAGACTGGGATTTGGATTTTTTTCGATTAATGGCCGGGATTTGTTTAGGGAGAGGTTTGTTAAGTCTATTAATGTGTTTTTGTTTTTTGTTGTTCCCCTGCTGATTGCTGCTGCTGTTATTGAGGGTGTTTTGATTGCTCTGGAGATTTGATTGATTTTTATATTATGCGGAATAAAGAGATTGCCTAAAAATTCACTATTTCTGCAGTAAGTTGGTGGAATATTAAACCCAATTTGAACGCTCGTAGAAATCCTCGTATTTTAATTCGAGGTTTTCTTTACGAGGATTTCTCCGGCGGTCACAAAACCAAAGCAAGCCTCGCACTCAGAGATTGAAAATCTCTGATACATTCAACTCTTACGAGTTGAAGTCTTCAGTGCGAGGTTAAAACCGAAGGTTTTGTGACAATAATTAAGTTTTAATATATGAAGGATTATTGGTTTTGATGGCAGATGAGATAATATCTGAAGAGGAGATCGCTGCAGGAGTTAGGGCTTTGTTCGGCGGTGACGGAAGCTCTGTCGGCAGATTGACGAGAGAGAGTGTTGAGGATTTGGATGAAGAGTTGGAGGAAGAGAACTTTAGGAAGGTTGAGGCGGCTTTATTTATTGCGGGGAGATTTTTATCTGTGCAGGAGCTGATTACTTTGACAGATGTTAATCCTATTTTGCTGAAGAAAATTTTGTTTGATTTGAAGGATAGATATAGGAATTCTGGGATTGAGATTATTGATAAAAACGGGGCGTGGAAGATGGATGTTGCTTCTGATTATAAGGATATTGTGAATAAGCTGGCGAGCGGGCAGAGTGAGTTTTCAAGAGCAGAGCAGGAGTCATTGGCGATTATTGCCTACAAACAGCCGATTAAACAGTCGGTATTGGTTAAGATTCGCGGGAACAAAGCTTATGAGCATGTTAAGATGTTTGTTGAGCTTGGACTGATAACGAAGAAAAAAATAGGACATACTGCTGAATTATCTTTGAGCGATAGTTTTTATGATTATTTTCATTTGGGCAAGGGAGAGAATATTCCTGATAGAGAGAATTAAAATGGGCATTACTACTATTGAAATTATTTATTTTGTGTATATTTTTATGGCTTTGTATATGCTTAGCCTTTTTGTTCTGCTTTATATTCAAAATCGGAAGGGGCTTTATTTTTATCCTAAGGGAGAGGTAGAGCCGGTTAGCATTGTTATGCCTTGCTACAATGAGGCGAGCCATATTGGGAAGGCGATTGAGGCGCTGCTTGAATTGAACTGGCCAAAGGATAAGATTGAGATAATTGTTGTTGATGACAAAAGCTCTGACAATAGTGTTGATGTGATAAATAAATATGTTGAGAAGTATGATAATGTTAGGTTGATAATTAATGAGAAAAATTCAGGGGGCGCGGCCCAGCCGACGAATAAAGGGATTAGGGCGGCAAAGTTTGATTATATTGCTGTTGCAGATGCTGACTCTGCTCCGGAGAAGGATGCTTTGGTAAAGATGATTGGGTTTTTGCAGGAAGATAAAAAAGTTGGGGGAGTGACCTGCTCTATATCCGGGAAGTACAGGAGAAATTTTCTTGAGAAATTGCAGGCGATTGAGTATAGCATTATAGCTTTTACGAGGAAGATACTTGACCCTGTTGACGCTGTTTATATTATGCCCGGGCCTTTTGCGCTTTATAGAAAGGAGGTTTTGCAGAAAGTCGGCGGCTTTGATGAGAAGAGTATGACTCAAGATATTGAGATGACATGGAGGATTTTAGATAATGGGTATAGGGTAAGAATGTGCCTTGCGGCGAGGACTGAGAGTGTGACTCCTACGAAACTTAAGCCATGGCTAAAACAGAGATTGAGATGGAATATCGGCGGGATTCAGACGCTTTTGAAATACAAGAGGACTTTTTTAAGGAAAGGCGTTCTGGGATTTTTTGTAGTGCCTTTATTTTTTATAGGCTACTTTGCCGGTGTTTTGGGGCTGTTTGTTTTTAGCTATTTGTTTCTTAAAAGAATTTATATTACTTATCTGGCTACCAGGTTTTCTTTATATTTGGGGACTGATGTTATTAGATTCAGCGAGTTTAATCTTAGCCTTGCTCCATTGATGTTTTTCGGAATCAGCTTGTTTATTATTGGAATCGCTTTTACTTTACTTGGGTTGAGCGTGCTTAATGAGAAGGATTTGAGAAATAAAAACTGGTTTTCTCTGATTTTTTACTTTTTGGTTTATTTGTCAGTCTTTCCAATACTTTTAATATATTCAATTTATAAATTTGCGAGAGGTAATTATTCATGGTAAGAATTTTGTTTGCTCTTGCTTTGATGATTACTTTTTTTGCGGCGCGGTTTATTTCTTATGTTTTCCATGATAGGAGATATTACGGCACTCCATTTGATAATTCCAGGACTTTTACTGGTATTTTAAGGAGGAGGACTGGAATTGACTGGCATCATTACCATTTTGGTTTTTTAGTTGCTTTGTTGAGTTTAGTATTTTATTATTTTTTTAACAATGCTTTTTTTATCATTTCTCTTGCTGTAGGGGTTAGTCTTCTTTTGGATCAAGCGGATTTTTTTATATTCTTAGACAGAGAGTATTTCAAGAGCAGATATTTTAGAATTGGGAGCTTGCTTATTTCTCTTTTGTTTCATTTGATTATTATTTTTGTTATTTTGTTTTTGTGATTTGTTATTTTTATTATGACAGAGGTTACTCGGCGCAAATAGCCCGCGCCACGGAGCTCGTGATGAGTTTGAAAATTTGAGACCCCGGGTCGCGCAATATTCTTTGCGCGAGCATACCAGCAAATTTTCGTGCGCCGAGTAAAAGTCGTAGAACTAATTTTTAATGGAATTATAACGCAGAACATAAATAATTGAGCAGGCTATTTATGTTCCGCGAATATACTAACAGACAATCTTGCTCAATTATTTGAGTCTGT
>CAZVKQ010000032.1:0-9640 GCA_964626985.1 Candidatus Woesearchaeota archaeon
CAGGATAATATATCCAACCTATTTTTCCTTCTGCATCAATAGATATTTTTCTTGAGTATAATAAATAATCAATGATTACACAGAAAGTTTGATACATGGTTTTTTTTGGAAGGTTTTCCCATAACGCTCTTTTTTTATATCCCCCATCATTTTCTTTGATGAATTCTTCAACCATTAGCACAGTGTCTAATCTCGGAAATCTTAAAATTCCCTTTAGTTCTTTATTTTCTTGTGTTTGATTCATGTTATATCCAATGATATAACAATATTTAAATTTTCTGGAGCGATTCGGCTATCGCGTCAATTCTCAACATGGACTTGCCGAGAATCCCGTAGCGTGTAAACGCGAGGGTTCAATTCTTGGAATATGGACTTGCCGAGAATTGAACTCGAATTACGACATTGCGAATGTCGCGTGTTAACCATTACACTACAAGCCCTAAGATTACTTCATAAAAAGAAATTATAAATCTTATCTAATAAACAAATGGAATCAATCTCCAAGTCCTCTTCATATAAGCAGAATACTCCTTAAACTCATGCCTAAGAAACTCTTCCTCAACTTTAATCCTATAATAAATAGCGGGCAAAAATAAGCTCAAAACAATAATAACAGAAATCCAATTAGCCAAAGCAAAAGCAACGCCCAAGAGCTCTAACATCAAGCCAGTATAAGAAGGATGCCTAATATACTCATAGGGTCCAACTTCAATAATCCTCTGTCCTCTCTGCTTTGAAACAACAGGAATAAAATACTTCCCTAAAATCATAATAGAAACTTGCCTTAATAAAAATCCCCATACAAGCAAAACCAAACCAATATAATTAATAAATCCCGCTCCAATCCTTCCAAATCCAACATAACTCAAGAATATCATTAAAGCTAAAGGTAAAAATATCCCAACAAGAACAAACAACATAGAGCCCTTGTCACTCTCCTTGCTCTTGCATCTCAACAAAATCCTCAACTCAAAAAACAAAATAATAACAAACAATAAAGAGAATGCTAATCCAAAAATTTCAGACGGGAAATTCTCTTTAGGAAATAACATCAACATTTTCAAACCTCCAGCAAAAGCAAAGCAGCCATAACTCCAATCCCAACAGCAAAAGCAATAAACTGCAGTAAAGACCTCTTCCAACTATCAGAATGCTTATGCAATTCAGGTATTAGGTCCGAGCCGGCAATATAAATAAATCCTCCAGCAGCAATCGGCACTAAAATTAATTCCAAATTCTCAGAAACTCCTCCTAATAAAAATACAAAAACCACTCCTAACAAAGCAACTAAAGCAGAAGCAAAATTTAGCAAAAGAGCTTTCCCTTTAGTAAAGCCCCCGTGAATCAAAACCCCAAAGTCCCCAATCTCCTGTGGAATTTCATGGAAAACAACAGCCAATGTCGTCGCAATCCCAACAGGAACAGAAACTAAATAAGAAGCCCCTATTATAATACCATCAAGAAAATTATGAAAACCATCCCCAACTAAATTAATATAAGCAAAAGAATGCACATGCCCCCCATCAACACTATGACAGTGTTGCCAGTGAATAACCTTCTCCAAAATAAAAAATATCCCAATCCCGCTCAACAAATAAACACTAACATCAAGACCAAAGCCAAACTCCTCAACAACTTCCGGCAGCAAATGTATAAACGCATCCCCAAACAAAGCCCCTGCACTAAAGCTAACAAGATAAATCAAAGCCTTTCTCAATCTCTTAATATTAATTCCTAAAGTAAAAACCCCAATAAAACTAATTAAGCTCACAACAAAAACACTCAACAAACTATACCAAAAAATTTCTCCTAATACCATACATCTAAATAAAAATAATATTTTATAAACCTTGCTGATAACTGCTATTAATAACAGCTAAATTTAATGGCAGAATATAATAGCATTTTGAGTTGAAATTACTTTTCAGGATGGGAAAATTAATCTGACGCACACCTTTTAGAAAATTTTATATAGTAGTTTTACCCAAATAAAACATGACAGAAAAATATAATTTAGGAATAGGAGGTTATTTCTATGATCCCTCAAAAAAATTCACCCCGATAGCAGAGCATCCCAGTAGAATGCTAATTGGAATAGGGGGTTTTTTACAGATCCTTCTTATCTAAAAGGAGAAAAAGTACCAAGAGTTCTCATAGTATCAACAAACACACAAAGACGAACCGATATAAGGCCGACAGAAGAAACAAGAAAGTATATTAAAAGCTTATTAGACAAATAATAGTTCTACAAAATTATCTATTTAACCCTTGTCTCAACCAACTTCCCTGCATCATCAAATAAAATTCGCTCGTCCAATAAGTCCCTCAAAACCTCTCTCAAATCCTTAATCTTAACTCTAATCTGCTTAGTAGAATCCCTGTCTCTTATAGTCACATCCTTCTTCTTCAAAGAATCCCCGTCAATAGTTATGCAGTAAGGCGTTCCAATCTCGTCCTGCCTCGAATATCTTCTCCCTATACTCCCTGATTTATCAAAAAAAACATTAAACTCTTCTTTCAAGTCTTTAAAAACTTCTCTAGACATCTCATAAACCTCGCCCTTGCTCATAATAGGAAAGACAGCCGCCTTGTAAGGCGCTAATTTCCCAGACAATCTCAAAACAACATTCTCCCGTTTAGAATCATAATTATAAGCATCAAGCATAAAAACCAAAAACGCTCTTCCAACTCCTAAAGACGGCTCGCACACAACCTCAGGCAAAACCTTTCCAAAATTAGAATCATTAACTTCCATACTCTTTCCGCTAAATTGAGAGTGCCTCCCTAAATCCCAAGTCCCTCTATTGGCAAATCCCTGCAATTCCCTCCAGCCCATCGGAAACTTATACTCCAAATCCCAAGTATCACTCGCATAATGGCTCTTCTCTTCAAAAGTATGCTGTCTCGCTCTAAATTTATCAATATTAGCTCCAAGCAAAATAAACCATCTCATCTCTTCAGCAAGCCAGTAAGCATGCCAATCAGTTTTAATCAAACCTTTTTTCAAAGCTTCTAAAATCTCCATCTTCTTACCATTTTTCTCCCCAGATTTTTGCATCTTCTCATCATAAATCTCAATTTCAATCCCTTTAATCTCGTCAATATAAGGACATTTCTGCCCAGAAGCAATAAAATACTCAAGCTCCATCTGCTCAAACTCCCGCGCCCTAAACAAAAACTCACGAGGAGAAATCTCATTCCTAAACGCCTTTCCTATTTGAGCAATCCCGCATGGCAATTTAAGTCTGGCATTATCCCAAATATTCTTAAAATTGACAAAAATCAACTGCGCTGTCTCTGGGCGAAGATATGCCTTCCCCTCATCATCTCGAACTCCGTGGCTCGGGCTATTCTCCAAAGCCAAGCCTTTCGTATCTCGAACTCCGTGGCTCGGGCTATTTTCTCGTAAGGAGAGCGGGCTATTTTTCTCATCAGAAGGTCCAACTTTAGTAACAAACATTGGATTAAACTCTCCTTTTACTTCCCAATCCTTATCAAGAGAATCAACTTCGTGCTTATCAACTTTCTTCCTCTCTCCAGTCTTCTTATTCACAACTTCAACATCCAAAAAACTCTCAACATGCCCGCTTGCCTCCCACACTTTAGGATTAGTAATTATCGCCCCGTCTATTCCCTCAACATCCTCTCTGCTCTGCACGTGGAATCGCCACCACTCCTGCTTTATATTATTAAAAACCTCAACTCCCAAATGCCCATAATCCCAAAAACCAGCAAGTCCCCCGTAAATCTCCCCAGATGGATAAACAAACCCCTTCCGCTTACAAAACGCCGCCAACTCTTCAATTGATAGCATTGATTGACTCTTGTTATTATCGTCAATTGATAATTCCTTAACTTCATTTTTATTCTTCATTTTACCTTCAATTATCTTTTCTTCTCTCTTTAAACTTTTTCCCTCAATATCCTTAGCTTTCCTCTTTGCCTCCTCAATATCCTTAGCTTTCCTCTTTGCCTCCTCAATATCCTTCCCCAAATAAGCAATCGTCTTCGCAATAACCTTCTTCCCAACGCGCTTGCTCTCTCTAAGATAATAATACTCCTTATTCCCAATTTTCTTTTTAACTATGAATGCCATTCAATCCTCAAACTCTCAAAAGCCCAAAGCCCCCTTGCAATTTATCTCTTTAACTCTTTTAACACAATCCAAAATAAACCCATAATTACCAAAATTAAAATCAGCTAAATGCTTCTCCTTATCTTTATCAAACTCTTCCTTATTACCATATTTCTTAACATCTTTTAAAATTGCTTTTCCAACAATACATCCCAAAGGCAATTCCTTAAACCCAAACTTACACATTGCATCATTATCAGGAACCTTGGAAGCATGAATCAAAAATTCCCCTCTAAACTTAGTATTCCACTTTCTCAATTCAATCTTCTTCCTTCCAGAAACAATTAATTCAGCATACGGCTGTTTAATAGATAACGCCTTCATCAATTACCCACTACAAACAACTATATAAACCTTTCAACTATTATACTCTGTCCGAGTTTAAATTTTTCAAAAATTACGACAGGAAGTTTTAAGCAATACCAATAATATCCTAATAATACTTGTTTGTTTTAATCAGATTTTTTAATTCCGGACAAAGCAAACTATTAATAAAAAACACATAGAAACAGATAAAAAATAAATATTTACTGAATACCGCCCATTCTACAGACAGTTGTTCTGCAGTTAGGACACTTCCCTTTCGCAATCTTAGTGCCTTTCTTAGTTAAAGACTCCTTAGGATTCTGTATCTCAACTTTCTCCTTGCATTTAACGCAATATCCTTGTGTTGCCATAAAAACCTCCTAAATTATTAACTTTCATAAGTTTTTTCCCTTTATAAATATATACAAAGCGCAGACCCGGAATTGAACCGGGGAATACTCGGGCTGCAGCCGAGCGCGTTAACCTCTTCGCCATCTGCGCATACGCTTCCGCGTTTGTATGCGTGGACCCCGAGATTGAAAATCTCGCTGTCTGCGCGAACTCTGTGAGCGCAGATACTAGGATGTAACCTCCCATCTGCGCATAACAATTAAACAATTAATTACTTATTTAAATATACCCTTCCCAAAAGATTAATGATAACCTGGCTAGAAAAAAATAATAAAACTTCTTGGACAATAACAACCCTCATAGCACTCTTCATATTCTACGCCTCCTCAAAAACAGGCGAAGAAACAGCAATAATCCCCAAACTAAACTTCCTCCCGGAATTTTACCATATAGCTATCTTCTTCTTCCTATCTTTTTTCCTATTAATCTCTCTAGTCCAAGGAAAATACAAAAATCTAATCATCTTCGCCGTAATTATAGCAATTTTATACGGAACCCTGGACGAACTGCATCAATTCTTCGTCCCTGGCAGAGACCCAGAGCTCGCAGACATAATCTCAAACACAATAGGCGCTCTATCAGCCGCAGCAGTTTATATAATTTCATTAAGAATAAGAAATAGCAAATCCTAAAAAAATCATCACAAAGTCCCTACATTTTACCTCGGCTTTAAAGCCGAGGTTTGTTCGGACTTTGTGAGACAGCGGCGAAAACCTCATCCTCGGACTAAACTCCGAGGTTTTCGCTGCTGGATAAACATAAACGTTTAAAAGGATAATTCTTTTTCTTAAATAAGGCCCCGTAGCTCAGCCTGGATTAGAGCGACTGCCTTCTATGGCGGTTTTCCGTTGGGAGAACAATTCACTTCGCGTTGGAGTGAGCAGTAGGTCGCAGGTTCAAATCCTGTCGGGGCCATTAAAGCTAACTCTTCAAATCAAGCTTTATCAGTCTCCTAAAAGCCCTTCCCTCAGAATTCCCAGATACAAAACTCTTAACTTTTCTATAATTTTTAAACATGGTTCTGCCAATAAACACCAAAAGAATCAAAGAAACAACAATAATCCCAATAATAGAAACTCTCATCCTTGTCTCCTCGGAAATAACAAATCCTGCAAGCCCTCCTGTTCTAGAAGGCAAAAATATCTTCTCAATTGTTTCGAACCTCCCGCTGCTTCCCTCTAAAACAAGCCTCAAGTCAAACTCCCCAAATGAATCCTTCGGCAGTTCAAAACTCAAAACCTGCTCTCCATTAAAACCAGCACCCAAAACAACGACTTCCTCCCCGCTCTTCCTGACAACCTCATCAAAATCAATAAACTCATATCTAAGAATCAATTCATGTTCTTCATTAGAATTCTCACTTATAGAATAAACAACTCTTAACTGATTATCAACTTTCTCGTAACTAACATTCTCTATCTCAAAACTATTTCTATAAACAGTTATCCCAAAGTTATGGGAAACTTTTCCTTCATCGCATTCAAAAGCAACACTCCCAAAATTAGGCCCAAGCTCAGCATCAGAAGGAACATTGATAACAAAATCATAAGAAAATTTCTCGCCTGAACTAAATCCATTAGTCTTCCCGCTATTAATCCAGCTGCTAAAAACACCCTCTCCGCGCAATTTGCAATTATTCAAAAAATTATCTTCTCTGCTCCTAACATCAACATTAATAGTTTCACTACTGCCTCTCTTATACAACAATCCTTCCAATCCAACGACATCTACTCTTAGCTCTCTCCCAACAGGAGTTCTAATAATACTTCCTCCACCTGAACTCGCTCCTCCTGAACTTTCCCCCCCATAATCCACGCCCCCCCCCCCTCCAGAAGAAGTGCTGACGCTAAAACTGCTGTTCCCCGTCTTCAACTTTCCAGCTCTACCCTTAACAAAAAAATTCAGAACAAAATCCGCATCAACAGTAACGCTAAAACTCCCGCTTCCAGAAGAACAGCTTATTGAAGTATTCCAAATTTCCTGCGTTGCCCCTCTATAAACATTATATAAACAGCTATCCAAATAAGAATCATTAGCTATAAAAGTTAACGGAATATTAGTTCTTGAAGTCTTGCTCCCAGAAGGTTCTGTCAAACTCAAGCTCGGCAAAGTAGTATCAATAACAAAAGTTCTATTTGAAGCAATAGCACTATTCGCCTTAGTATCATTACACTCAACACTCCAGGAATAATTCCCCTCTCCCAAAACCAAATTAAAACTGCTAGTTGCCCCTGAAACAACACTTGAGTCAGTCTGATTTAATTTATAAGTTCCGGTAAAGTTCCCCCACAACATACAAGAATCCAAATCAACACTATCTGTCGCAACATAATCAAGCTCAACGCTCCCTAAATTCAAGAACCTTCCATCAGCAGGCGAACTCAAACTAATAGAAGGCGCGCCGTTATCACTCAAAGTATAATCTGTCTGAACTTGTTGCAAATAGGGCGTGAAAGAACTATCAGGGCTGTCAAAGAAAAACTTATACTGAAAATACCTCCCCCCATTAAAACTCAAGTCACTTCCCAAGCCATAATAACTATTAGCAGTCCCGTCAGGCCCTCTAAAAACTCCATCACTGCAATCCGAAGAACTGCAATTCCTCGCCTGAAAAGTCAAATTCCCGTATTCAACAAACGAATCAAATCCGAAAATATTTCCGCTCCCGCCGTTAAAATCACTTGAAATCAAACTAAAAGTCTGCCCGCCATCACTGCTCTTGTAAACATCTTCACTGGCATCAATAACATAAACAGCACCGTCAGAATCCACACTCATATATAATCCATTATTAGAATCTCCAGCCCCGTTAAAATCATCGCTCCCCAAAGTCCAAGTCACTCCGGAATCAGTAGAAAACCAAACATCCTGCCCATGCAAAATAAATAATCCGTCGCTGCTATTAACAGCCATATCATTAGCATCATTCCCATTTCCTCCATTATAATCATCCTTAGCCAATGTCCAACTAACTCCGGAATCAGTAGAAAACCAAACACCTGCCTGCGCATCAACTAAAAATGCTCCATTTGTGCTATTTATCGCCATTCCCTTTGCATTCCCGTTTCCGCCGTTAAAATCACTATTTATACTGCTAAATGTCACTCCAGAATCAGTTGACCTCCAAGTCTCCTGGCTTCCGTCAATAATATAAATCACATCATCAGAATCAATGCCGAAAACAATTCCATTATTGCTATCACTCGGATTAAAATCATCATTTATCTTGCTCCATGAAACTCCTAAATCACTGGAATACCATAAATCCTGGCCATTCAAAATAAACAAATCATTAGAACTATTAGATTTCATAGCAGTCGCTCCGTTACTCTCTGCTCCATTATAATCATCAACTGTTAAAGTCCAAGTCACTCCTCTGTCCCCGGACTTCCAAACGTCAGCAGTATTATCAACAGTAAAAAATAAATCAATTCCTCCTGCCCCGGAAACAAAACTCAAGTTATTCCAAATCGCATCCTCGCCGGCATCAAAAACCTTTGAAGTATAATTCCCGCTCAAATTCCCATCAATTAAAACAACAGCGCTCCCATTATAAACAGTCTTCAAATAAGTCCCCTCGTCAAAATCAGTCTGATTTCCGCTGGTAAAAATAACAAACCCTGTCAAGCTCCCAAATCTAAGCAGTTCTATCGCAGCTAACAACAGCACAAAAGCAATAAACAATATCAAAAACTGCATCACCCTTTTTTTCATCTATTTATATAATACCCTACTTTTATAAAGTTTTATTTCCTAATTTCTCCATGGAAAAAATAAGTATAACCTTCCTCGGAACAGCAAACGCAATCCCAACTTCCAGTCGCAACCATTCCTCAATTTTTCTAAACTACAAAAATGAGAACATCTTAATTGACTGTGGCGAAGGAACTCAAAGGCAATTAAGAAAAGCAAAGCTCTCTCCTTCTAAAATCTCAAGAATTCTAATAACGCACTGGCACGGCGACCATATCCTCGGTCTTCCAGGGCTATTTCAAACATTAGCAATGTCCGACTACTCAAGAACATTAGAAATCTACGGCCCTGAAAAAACAAACTACTTCCTCTCAATAATTGAAAAATTAATGACGCGGTTCAAAATAAAAATACACTCAAAAGAAATTCACTCCCAAACCGTTCTAGAAACAAATGAATTCAAAATTGAAGCCATAAAAATGTCTCACAAAGTCCCGGCGTTAGCATACTCATTCATAATAAAAGACAAAATCCGCCTGGACAAATCAAAATTAAAAAAACTAAAACTCCCTAACTCGCCGCTATTAAAAAAACTCCAGGAAGGAAAGTCAATATCATTCAATAAAAAAACAATCTCTCCAAAACAAGTTTGTTATATTGAAAAAGGAAAAAAAGTAACAATCATCCTAGACACTGCCCCAAATCCAAACACTATCAAATTAGCAAAAAACTCTGACTTACTAATCTGTGAATCATCCTTCTCTGAAGAAGAAAGCGCAATGGCATCCGAAAAAAAACACCTCACCTCAAAACAGGCCGCAGAAATAGCAAAGCACTCAAAATCAAAATCTCTCATCCTCACACACATCTCGCAAAGATACGAACACAAAACAGAAACAATCCTAAACGAAGCCAAGTCGGTTTTCAAGAACACGAAAATAGCTAAAGACTTGGATGAAGTTACAATTTAACTATATATTCCTTCTTGTAAAACATAACAAAGTCCTTGAATTTTACCTCGGCTTAAAATCTTCAACTCTTTGAGTTGAATGAGTCAGAGATTTTTAATCTCTGAAGCCGAGGTTTGTCTGGACT
>CAZVKQ010000033.1:0-9400 GCA_964626985.1 Candidatus Woesearchaeota archaeon
TTGCCGCAATTCATCTACGAGCTAAAGCAGATAGATTTCTTGCGGATCAATTAATAAAGCTAATGATAGTGGCATTGATGTCTATTTACCTGATGATGGTAATACTATATGCCCATTATTCTTTTAGTCGTTGAGTTTAATAATACTTAAATACTCTTTGTTCTAGTTTTTGTAAAGGTGTAAAATGAAGGTGTATAAACACAGTGATATGAATAGAGGATGGTTTGTGGGGGATTTTGAATCTGCGGTTTTTAGGTCTAAAGATTGTGAAGTTGCTTTGCAGAAATATAAGGAAGGAGACAGTGAGCCGAAGCATGTTCATAAAGTTGCTACTGAATTGACTTTGATTGCTTCTGGGAAGGTTTTGATGAATGGCATTGAGTATGGTGAGGGAGATATAGTTGTTATGGAGCCGGGGGATGCTACTGATTTTAAGGCTTTAACGGATGTTACGAATGTAGTCGTTAAATTGCCTTCTTTGCCTAGTGATAAGTATTTAGTCTAGATAATCTAAAACCTTTTCTATATCCCAAGGGTTTTTTATTCTGCAGACCTTTGCTCCTGATTTGTAGGCGGCCTCAAATCCTATTGGAGAGTCTTCAACTATTAGGACTTCTGATTTGTCTAAACCTGTTTTTTCTATTGCTTTTAGATACATCTCTGGATGGGGCTTTGGGTTTTCAACGTCTTGATTTGATAAGAAAAACTCAAATCCTTCTATTCCTGCCTGCCTTAATAGAAGTTCTGTGCTTTTTCTTATAGAATTGCTACAAACTGCGAAGGGTATTTTCCTTTCTTTTATTTTTTCTATTACATTCTTTACTTGGTGTATTTCTTTGATAAACCTTGGAATTAGGTTGAATGTGATTTCCTGCTTTCTGTTGTATATTTCTTCTACTAGCTCTTCTGGTATTTTTAGTTTCTCTATTTTCTTTCTTGTGGGCAGGGCATTTAGATGCATCATGTGCTCTTCTTCAGAAATGTGCCGATATGGCGCTATTGCCTGAATGAAGGCTTGCTGGTGAAGTCTTACTGCATCAACTAAAACTCCGTCGAGGTCAAACAGAATAAATTTTACCATCTTTTCCCGCAATAAGAAGGATATAATTTATTTATATCTTTATATCCTTGAATTTGTGCCTTATTTCTCCCCTTTTTAGAAATCCTAAGAACTTATCTACATCTTTTGGCGTTCCGAGGCCGTGAACAAATCTTGGTCTTGAAAGCCTGATTAGTTTTCCTCTTCTTATTAAATAATTATACACTGGGGCTATGTAGAACTCGTTGTTTGTTTTGTCATTTTCTTCCATCATTTCTTCTGCTGCCCAAATGAAGTCTCTTCCTCTTGAGAAATAATATGCTCCGATGTTTGCGTTTCTTGAGATTTGGACTTTTTCTGCTGTTTCTATGACATAACCATCTTCGTCTGTTTTTGCAAAGCTCCACTTTGGATTATTTGCGTAAAATACCGGAATCATGCCGTCAATTTTCTCGTAAGATTCTATGTCCTTGAAATGCGTTTCTCCGTCAATAAAATGGTCTGAATCAGTTATTAACAATGGAGATTCATTATCTATATAATCTCTTGCTAATAAAACTGTGTGGGCGGCGCCTTGGGGCTGGACATCCTGAATTACTATTTTAATATCTTCCCCAAAAATTTCTTTTAGCTTTTCGTCTATTTGTGCATCTTCAACATGCTCTCTTCTTACTATGAATATTAGATTTTCATCTCCTGTTAGGGGATATGACTTCAAGGCCCATTCAACCATTGTGTGCCCTGCAATGTTGATTAGGGGTTTTGGCTTGGAGTATTCTGGGTTTTTATGGCTTTCTTGTAGAAATCTGCTTCCTCTTCCTGCAATTGGTACTACTATGTTCATGTTTTTTTTTATCATGGAGAGTATATAAAAATAATTATCATTCAATATGGTATAACGTGAGAATTAAATATTCGTATCTGCTATTTAATCCTCACGAACATAACAAATGTAAAAACATACGAATATTTAGAGCATTTACTATGTCAAAAACTTCTTTTTTATCATGCATAAAATGCTGACTCTTAGAGAATTTTCAGAGATATAGTGAAAGATATAAGTCTTTCCCTATCGAGTCAACGACAAAATGGGGAAAAACTAAAGTCTTTGATTATAGAGTAAGGACTTTTTATTTTCTTTTCTTGAGGAAGAATACTACTGCAACTATAATTATTATCAGGATAATTATTGTAATTATCCATGTTGTTGAACTTGAACTTGCAGTTGTTGTTTCTTGCCCTGCTGCCTCTCCTGCCGGGCCTGATGGCTGCTGTCCCTCTGCTTGTGTACCTTTCTCTGCTATTGCGAAGAAGCTGAATGATGTTACTTCTGCTTCATATATGTAATTTTCTGCATCTTCGTCTTTAAATGAGGTTGTTAATTCTTCCCAGGTGCTCTCTGTGAATTTGAACAGAGCAACATCTTCTTTTTGAAGACCGTTCTCTGATACCCAGCTCTTTGGCACCTGCAGAACAATTTTTGCACTCTCTAGCTTATCTACTAAATTCTCTGTTTCAATTTCAATATGCTTATAGACTTTTCCTGATTTCTCTACTGTAACTTCTGCCGGCTTTGAGTCATAACTTTTTACTGTGACTCTTGGGTTATTTGCTGTTTCCTTTACATCAATTACTATTTCTTTTATCCCATAATTTTCTCCTAATGTTGATATGGTTACTGCCTCTTCTGGGTCTATTTTACTCCAGGATTGCGCTTTTCTATCTATTACTGTTCCTCCTCCGCCTCCTCCTCCACCCCCAGAGCTAGTTCCTGAAGTGGAGCCAGAACTAACTGTGCTTGCAGCTGAAACAGTATACTCAACACTTGATGTTTTTGAGTTTCCGCTGTAGTCTGAGACGCTACAACTTTCAGTATATGTTCCTGTTGATGATGTTGACGGCTTTGAGTCTCCTGTTCCTGCTTTTACTCCTGATACAGGGTCTGTAGCTGAACAAGAGCATGTAGTTACATCTCCTTCTGTTACAGGATTTGGCGTGCAGGAAAGAGTTATTGTTGGACCTACGTTATCAAAGACTATTGTGTTCACAAAGGCTGAATTGTTTAGATTTCCTAAGAATGTATCGTTTGCCCAAACCGTGATGTTATAAGTTCCGTCTGGGTAATGGCTTGTGTTTATTGTTCCATTCCAGTCATTTCCATAGTTGTTTAAACCATATATTACTCCTCCATCCCCTATTCCAATTGTTGCATTCTGCTTTCCGTCTGTTGCATTTGTTATATTAATATATAAAGTTATATTTCCTGATGTGGCGTCAAATATAGATACATTGATTATGATTAGGCCGTTTTGCTTTTCTGAAAGATTTCCTCCGGTTAGGGGAGATGTAAAGTTCTCGTTGTCTATAACTGGGGCAACTGAATCTATTGTAACGAATGTTGTATTTGCTGAACTGTTAACGCTTTCGCCTATGCCTCCTTCTCTTGACATATTGAATATTTCTACACTAACATTATAAATGTTATTTGTAAGCGCTGAGGCTGCAATAATTCCAAAACAAGCTACTTCATTTGCAACGCCAGTTAATGAGCAATTTGAGCTATTACCTGCTGTTATACGGCTTTGTCCTTCCTTCTCTAAATAAAATGTTGCGTTGACGTCTGAATAGTTAAGGCCTGTTATTGAGATGTCTGTGTTGTTTAGAAAAGTAACGTTAAAGATAATATTACCGCTGTGATTTGTTCCATTAGCAGGTGATATAATCTGTATTGCTGCAAGAACAAAATTAGAACTAACAAAAATAACAAATGCAAACAATGCTGCTAATAATAGGATTTCTGTTTTTGACACCATCTTTTTTTAATAATGTATAGTAAATTCTGGAGTTTATAAACTTTACTTTTTTCCGGGGTTTGGTTTTTACAGCTGATTTAGAGAAAAGTTTAAAAATCTAATATATCTATTATATATATGGCTAATAATATAGTAAAGAAAATAAAAAGCTTGAAAGACGGGCTTAATAAGATTGGAGTAAGTGAATTGTTTAGAACCGAGGTGAAATCGTTTGGGACTTCTGGACATATTATTATTCCGAAAAAATATGTTGGGAAGAAAGTTTTGATTCTTATTTTAAAAAGATAAATTGATATGTTTTTAAATTCCTTTTTCTAGATTAGTTGATGCAGGAACAAAATGAATTTGGGGCTTCGTTGAAACTTTTAGCGAAGAGTTCTATAATTGTTTTTATTGGAGTAGTTTTATCTAAGGTCTTGACTTATGTTTATAAGATAATAGTTGCGAGGAACTTTAACCCTTCTGAATTTGGAAGATTCTCTTTGGCGATAATGGTTTTCGGCCTTGTTGTTGCTTTTGCTTCTCTTGGCTTGACAGAGGGCTTGCTTAGATATGTTTCTCTTTATAGGAAGAAAGATGTTGGAAAGGTAAAATATTTATTTAAGTTTTCTTTAATTGTTTCTATTATTTCATCTGTCTTTGCAGGGGTTGTTTTGTTTTTATTGTCTGATTTTATAGCTATTGGTATATTTAGTGACTCCGGGCTTATAATCTATTTAAGAGTGATTAGTCTTATTATTCCTTTATTCATTGTCTCTGGAATTTTTCTTTCTGTGATAAGAGCTTTTGAAAATATAACAAGTTACACATTTATTGTTAATGTTTTTGAGAATGGTGTTAAACTTGTTGCGCTGATTGTTTTGATTTTAGCTGGTGTTGGGAGGTCTGCGATAGTCTTGTCTTATTTGTTTGGAGCAGTTGGATTGTTAGCTGTATCTTATCTTGCTTCTAGGAAATATCTCTCTCAAATAATTGTTTGGAAAGGAGATATTGAAGACAAGAGCAGTTTAAGGGGAGAGTTCTTGTCTTATTCTTGGCCAATTATATTTATGGCTGTTGTTGGGAGTTTTTTCTACTGGACAGATTCCTTTGTTATAGGTTATTTCAGCAGTTCTGCTGATGTTGGCTTTTATGGTGTTGCCTTTAGTGTTGTTGCTTTGTTGGGTATTGCTCCGGAGCTTTTTATGCAAATGTTTTTTCCGTTAATAGTGAGGGAGTTTTCTAATAAAAAAATAGAGGTCATAAGAGAGCTTAGCAAACAAGTAACTAAATGGATATTTATTTTGAATATTCCATTGTTTGTGATGATGATTCTCTTTCCCGGAGCTATTATCAATATTTTATTTGGGGAGGCTTATCTTTCCGGACAGGGTGCTTTGAGAGTTTTAGCATTGGGAAGTTTTGTTTCCTCTTTATTTGTTAATAGTTCAAATAGCCTTCTTTCTATGAGGGGAAAGTCAAAATTAATCCTTACTAATGTTGTTGTTATTTCTATCTTTAATCTTATTCTAAATATTTTATTGATCCCGAAGTTTGGCTTATTGGGGGCGGCTTATTCAACTACTGCTTCTTGGATAATATTGAATAGCGTTCTCTTGATTGAAGTTAATCATTATTTGTCTATTATTCCCTTGAGAAAGAGAATGGTTAGAATTGGCTTAGTCTCTATTATTCCTATTGCTTTGTTGGTTTTTCTAAAAGATATTGTCCCTCAAAGCCTGATTTCATTGGTTTTAGTTAGTGTTTTATTCTTCCTATTTCATTTACTCTTGGTCTTTGTTAGTGGTGGATTAGATAAGAATGATTTGATAATTGTTTTGTCTATAAAGAGCAAGTTTTTTAAAGAATCTAGTTAAGAGATAATCATGAAGAAAGTTCAAATTTATCCTTCTATAGAGGGAGTTCATACTGTTTATCAGTCGCTATTAGATAGGCCTCCCGAGGGTTATGAATTTATAGGGAAGAAAGATTCTGCAAAGAGGAAGTTCCTGGAGGGCTCAAGGAATTATGCGATTTTGAAGCATCTTTATCACGGTTTTGTTAATGTTTTCAAGACTACTGCTATTTTTGATTCGCTTAATGAGACAGAGATTCTTCCAGAAGCAGATATGGTTTTTTCAATGGGTTATTTATATAGAGGAGAATTGCCTTGGGTTATTGATATATTGGATTCTCCTTACTGCCTTGCAGGGCATAATTATGAGATATTTATGAGAGATTTTGGGAAAATTCAGGAAGTTTTGGAGAGGGATAATTGTAAGAAAATTTTGTGCTCGCATGAAACCTCTCTTGACATGATGAAAAAATTCTTCTCGGAGAAAGTCCTGGAAAAGACTGTGCTTGTGAGGCCTGGGATAAATCTGCCCGAACAGAAAGAGAAGAAAGACAGCGACAAATTTAGAATTTTATTTATGGGCTCTATAAGCAATCCGAAGGACTTTTATGTTAAAGGAGGGCTTGAGACGATAAAGGTTTTTGAGAAGATTCAAGAGAAGTATGATGCAGAGCTTGTTATTAGATGCTATGTTCCTGAAGAATTGAAGCAGAGCGTTATTAATAATAAAGGGATAAGATTGATAGAGGATAAGATTCCTTTTGCTGAATTAGTTGAGATTTATAGGAGCTCGGATGTTTTGCTGCTGCCTTCGCATCAATATGTTTTGATGGCTGTTCTTGAGTCAATGTCTTATGGTTTGCCTGTTATAGGGCTTGATACTTTTGCTGTGAAAGACTATATTGTTGATGGAGTGAATGGCTTTGTTGTACCTAAGTCAAGGAAAATTAGCTCTTATAATTATGAGGGTTATCCTACTAATACGAGAGATAAGAAATTTGTTTCTGAAACAAAGATGATTGATGAGGAAGTGATTGGGAGATTAGCTGAGAAGGTTGAGTTTCTTATTAATAATCCTGAAACTAAGAATGAGATGGGAAGGAACGGGATGAAGTGGGTTAATGAAAGGTTTTCTATTGGGGGGAGGAATTCTATTTTGAAGGAGATTTTTGATGAGGCTTTGGCTTAGTTCTGAGGAGGGGCTTTTTTTAGACTGATTATTGCAGGACCGTTGTAAGCGTGTGCTTCTTTAAGTGCTGATGTTACCTCATCTAGGGTTCTTGGGAAGAAGCACTTTGTGTTTTTTAGAAAAGAGCCAATTATTTTCCAATCCAGTTCTGCGTGTGTTGGACCCATTTGTGGATAGTCTGCATAACCTATTAATTTGACGTTTGCTTTTTGCTGATTTAGGCCTATTTTTACTTGTTCGAATGGCCTTTCCAGAAGAAAAGGTGTTATGCTGTAAATGTAGGGCTTTAAACCTTCTAGAGCCATGCCTGCTGCGGCGCTTATCATACTTTGTTCGCAGACTCCAAAATTAAAGTATCTATTTGGGAATCTTTTTTTGAACTCATCAAATTCAAAACCTAAGTCGCCTGTTATGAAAACTATGTCTTGGTCTTTGCCTGCTAACTCTATTAAGACATCTTTGAATCTTTTTCTCATTCTAGCTCTTTATATGCCTGATTTAATTCTTCTTCTGTGGGGATTGTTGTGTGCCATTTTGAGACACCTTCCATGAAGCTGACTCCTTTTCCTTTTATTGTGTCTGCTATAATCATTCTTGGCTTGTTTTTTTTTGTTTCGTTTAGGGCTTGGATTATTTCTTTGAAAGAGTGGCCGTTTATTTTTGAGGTGTGCCAGCCGAATGCTTCAAATTTTTTCTGAATGTCTTTAAGCGATAGGATATCTTCTGTTTTTCCTAGTGTTTGGAGTTTGTTGTTATCTATTATTGCTATTATGTTGTCTAATTTGTAGTGTGATGCGAGAAGAGATGATTCCCATGTTGTGCCTTCCTGACATTCTGCGTCACTCATTAGGACATATATTCTTCCCAGTTTGTTTTTTACTTTTCTTGCGAGAGCCATTCCTACCCCTGTTGGGAGCCCGTGGCCAAGAGAGCCGGTTGTACAGTTTATTCCGTTTTCAATATCTATTTCAGGATGTCCGGCTATGTTTGGATTGTATCCCTTTTCTTTTAATAAAATGAAGAAAGGAAGACATCCGTGGCCTTTGCTTAATATAAATTTGTCTTCTTTTTTCAGGACTTTTTTATATAGTGAAATAAGTATTTCTATTATTGATAGTGCACCCCCTATGTGTCCTCCTCCTCTGTCGTAGGCCATTTTTAGAACTCCTTTTCTTAAGTCTTTCGCTTTATGTATCAATTCTTGTTCTTCCATTTTTATTAGAAAGGGGCGTAGTTTAAAAGTTTTTAGTTGGTATTGATGGTGTAGTAATCTATAAAAAGTATTGTTATTGTTTTTTTAGATGATAACTAATAGGATAAAGAGAGATATTGAGGAAGAGATTATTCCAGAGTTTCAGAGCGAGCTTGATAAGTTGAGCGGAAAGACGATTTTGATAACCGGGGGAAACGGCTTTCTTCCAAGTTATTTAGTTGATACTTTTGCTGTTTTTAATAAGAAGTTAGAGAATCCTGTGAAGTTGATCTTGCTTAATAAGAATGATATTGGAGAGAATTCTAGACTTTCTCACTTGATTGGAGATGAAAATGTTAGTTTTGTTGCGCAGGATGTTGGACAGCCATTTGAGATTGAGGAGAAAGTTGACATTATTATCCATGCTGCTTCAAGGGCGAATCCGACTGCTTTTTTGGCAGACCCGATTGATACTATTAACGCTAATGTAAATGGCTTGAGGACTTTGCTTGAATATGCCAGCAAAAATCCTGTTGAGCAGTTTATATTCTTTAGCAGTGGGGAGAATTATGGCAATCCTGTTAAGGAATTTGTTCCGACGCCTGAAACATATTCTGGGAATGTTGATCCTTTGAGCAGGCACGCGTGTTATATTGAAGCCAAAAGATTTTGCGAGACTATGCTAATGGCTTATTATAGAGAGTATAAAATTCCTGTTAAGATGCTACGGATTCTTCTTGTTTATGGGCCTGGAATAAGAAACGATGGGAAAGTTGTAAGTGACTTTTTTAATATGGCTATTAAAGAAAGGAACATTTCATTGAGAGATAAAGGCGATGCACTCCGTTCTTTTTGCTATGTTTCTGATGCTGTTCGTGCTATCTTGGGGGTTGTTTTTTATGGGGCTTCTGGAGAGGCATATAATATTTCCGACGATAGGGAGAACGTCAGCATAAGAGAGCTAGCTGGATTTATAGCTAAAACTGTTGGGGATGATGTTAAGGTTTTTCCAAATATGGATGCTGAAGAGAAAAAGATTTATGGAGTTGATACTCGGAACTTGGATATTTCTAAAGTGCGGGCGCTTGGATTTAAGCCGAGAGTTTCTTTGGAAGAGGGCTTGTTTAGATTACGGAAGCATTATGAAGAAGCCGGCTTGATTACAGCAGACCAATTAAATTCTTCGGATACTTAATTGTTCCGCTGTCTAGTAAACCAACCGAAAAAATAAGTTGGTTTACTATAATGCTGGAGAAGAGAATGGACAGACTTAAGATATTATTTAAGGAAGGATACAAGGATTTTGCTGGGAGTGAATTGTATCAATCGCTTA
>CAZVKQ010000034.1:0-3281 GCA_964626985.1 Candidatus Woesearchaeota archaeon
AACGGCTTAATAATAATTTTTTATTTTTTCTCTTTTTCTTTTTTTAATTTATTTAAGATAGTTCAAGCCAAAAATAAGGACTTTGTGATAATGTTTTTAAAGTGCATAGATTAGGATAATTAATGAGAAAGATAGAGACAGAAGAAACTAGGGAAAAAAGAAGAAAGAGAAATACTGCAATAGTAAGTTTTGTAATGCTTGGGATTCTTCTTTTGGGGACGGTTGGCTTTGCTTTTTCTTTTGGAGGCGGACAAAATAATGAAGTTGTTGATGTCGGTACTGGCGCTCCGCCGGGAAAATGGGGCGTCACTGTTGGAGATAGGACTGTTTATCTAAGCAATTCTCCTGAAAGTTCTATGGAAGTTGATGTTAACATTGAGAGGAATCTTGAGTCTTATTTGGGGAAGGGTGTTTATGTCAGCTCTAATGACAGCTTAATTCTTGGCGAAATAGGCTCCAGTTTGGGATTGTATAGTGGGAGAATTCAAAGGGCTTGTTATGGGGAGTGCGAGGAGGATCTTCCTGAAAAGAGCTGTGAAGATAATGTTATAGTTGTGCAAGATAATGAAGACAAGAGAGTTTATCAAGAAGATAATTGTGTATTTATTAATGGGGGCCTGAAAGAAGTTGATGCTTTTTTATATAGTATATTTGGAGTTATATAAACTACAGCAGAAAAGCTTAAATTGTGTGAGTTTATGTGTTTGAAATGAGTGAAGAAGAAAAAGTTGAAGAATCTTTTGAGAAGAGTGAAGTTGAAAGCAAGAAGCATTCTAATAAAGAGCTGTATATTATTCTCGGCGGGATGATTGTCCTGATTTTAGTATTTACTGCTACTTCGCTGGTATTCAAGAGCTTTGGAACTTTTGAATATGAAGGGCTTGCATTTACTAAAGAGAGATTTGGGGATTTACAAGTGTACCATTATTACTATTATATTACCAGCCATATAACTGGAAACGTAATAGCAAAGTATAATCTTTATTTGACTCTGGATCCGAGGGAGAATAATGTTCCTGTTGAGGGAGAAATTGAATTTGAGCCAGGAGAGTTTATTTATGTCAGCATTGACGGAGATGAGCTTACCCAATGCGGTTCAAGCAGTGCTGGCTTGGGCAGTTTGTCTGCTTTTCTCACTGACAACCAACTTGATCCTGTCGGCTCTGTTACTAATGAAACGCTTGCGAAAGAGCTCGGAGTTAAGTATGCTACTTGTGAGAGCAAACCAGAAAGAGCAGTAATTGTTATTTCTACTGGCAATGAAACTAAGATAACTAGGCGAGAAGGAAGATGCTATAATATTGAAGTTGCAAATTGCGAAATTGTTCAGGCGGTTGAGAAGTTTGAGCTTAGGACTTTAATTGACGCCAGGAAGCGCGCCGGGCTTTAGATTTTCTTAGAAGCATATAGATTAATATTCCGATTAAGGCTGTTAAGATTACGAGCATTGTTATTAAGTTTAGGTTTTGCTGTATTAGAGCTTGGTTTTCGCCGAAGAGGTATCCCAAGTAAATTAAAATCGCTGACCAAATTCCTGCTCCAAGGGTAGTGTAGAGAGAGAATTTTGCGAGGTTCATTCTTGAGAAGCCGGCTGGGAGTGAGATGAGCTGTCTTATTGCAGGGAGGAGGCGGCCTATGAATGTTGTTATTTCTCCGTATTTGCTGAAGAATTTATCTGACTTAGAAATTGAGTTTTTGCTTAATAGAAATAGTTTGCCGTATCTTTGAATTAATTTTTCTGCCAATGGTCTGCCTAAATAGAGGGCGAGGAAATAGTTGATTAGAGCGCCTGTGAGAGAGCCGGCGAGGGCTGCGATGAAGACTAGAGAGGCGAGCATTTCACCTCTGTGAATGAGGACGCCTGCGGGAATTAAAACGACTTCGCTTGGGAAAGGAATGAAGGAAGATTCTACTGCCATTAAGACAAAAATTCCTATGTAATCTAAAGAGCCGATTGCGTTTATGAAAAATTCTGTTATTTGAGTGAAGAGCGTCATTTTCTAATTTCTTTGATTACATTCTTTAAGTCTGTGTGGACTGGGATTGCTTTTATTTTGAAGAGTTTTATGTCGGCAAACCAGATTATTACTATTAATAATGTAGAGCCGAAATACCAAGTTAAGGAGTGGCTTATGTCAAAGTATTGGTATCCAATTAGAGCTAAGTGAGCGAAGATTAGTATTCTTGCTATGTTTAAGATTAGAAATGTTATAAAGAGGAATAGCAAGGAGTATATCCTTGTTTTTATTTTCATAGGTGTTGTTAAGTTTAGGACTAAGAGAAGATAGTAAGCTGTTGCTGCAATGCAGGCAGGGATTAGCTTTATTCCTACTGCGCCGATTCCTATTAGGTTGTTTGGGAGGAGGTTTACATCTTGGTATAGGAAATTTAAGATGTAGTATGCTGGATAGAGAGTTAATGGCGTGAAGATTGCATAGAATAGGAATAAATTTGGAATTCCAAGAATTACAGGGATTGTATACCTTAGGAATATCTCAAAAAAGTGCTTGTTTTCCATTCTTGATTAAAGGAATTTGGGGTTAAAAAGTTATTGGGCTTTCTGGATTAGGGCTGTGCCAGGGGCGGTGAATGTTATACATTTTATAATTTAAAAAGAAAAATTATCTTGAGGAGATTCTTATTGCGACTATTATAATTAGGATTATTAGGATTACATTGATTGCTCCGATTACCCAGATTAGTGTGTTGTCTCCGCCGAAGTTGAATCCGCCTGTGCCTGACTCTTCTTGAATGCTGACTTCAACTTCTCTTGTTTCCAAATCAGAGCCTGATTGAACTTCTATTGTGAATGACTCGCTTCCTGATGCGTCTTCATCTACATTGAATGATAATGTAACGCTTCTGCTTTCTCCTGCTGCCAAAGATAATATTCTTGGACTTATTGAATCAAGTGAAGCCCAGGATTCAAAGCCAGATGCTCCTACAAGGAATTCTGCCGTAGTGTCTTTCAAATTTGTGATTGTTGAGGTTACGACAAGTTCTTGCCCTACTGTGGCATCTGAGCCTAAAGATGCGGTGATTGCTGCTATTCTTCCTGTTATTGGTGTTCCAGGTGTTCCTGGTGTGCCTGTGCATCCTACTACATTTAGAGAGAATACTGTGTCCTCATCAGATGATTCTCTGTATGTGTCTGAACTGTCTCTGTAATCGTAGTCTGATGATAATCTTAGCAAGTAGACTTTATTTTCAAGATTTTGAGGTATTGAGAATGTAAAAAAGCTGACCCTTTCCTTTTCTCCTCTGTCTAGGTCGTTTCTGAT
>CAZVKQ010000034.1:3291-9323 GCA_964626985.1 Candidatus Woesearchaeota archaeon
TTACAAGGTTGACTCTGCCTTGGTCCTGGTCTTCGTCTCCAATGTTGAAAACATCTGTTGAGAGTGTGGCTACTCCGCCGCAGCTTACTTGTGTTGGAGAGAGTGCAATGTTGTCAAATGCCATGAATTTGCCTTCGTCGTCTTCTTCGTCAACGCTTATTCTCTGGAAGAACTCGTCGTCAAAGTCGTCTGATATGTCTGTGCATTCAAGTGATTCTCCTAATTTGTCTCCGTATGCTTTTATTGCTAATTTGTATGAGCCAGTGTCAAAGTCTGCCGGGACTCTGAATGTGAATGTTACTGTTTCTTCGTCTCCGTCGTTTATATCGCCTACGTCAATTTCTTCTTCATCTGCATTTTCAAAATCCAAATCGTTTGCCTGATTTCTTCCGCTTGAGTCAAATAAACCTAATTCTATAAATACATCTTCAACATCTTCGTCTGCGTTGTTTTCAACATCAACTGTAACTTCTATTGTGTCTAATGGCTTCCAATCTTCATCGTCGTCTCCGTCTGATTCAATGTCAACTTTTGTTATTTCTAATCTTCCGCCTTGAGGACCTGCTCTGCAGAATGATGTTTTTTGGCTTAGCGAAGTTGATGCCTGAACTCCTTGTGTTGATTCTGATGCTGTTACTGTTATTGTGTTTTCGCCGAATACCAATCCTGATAAGTCTGTTGCTGTTAGTGTTATTTTATCTGTGCTTCCTGCTGAAAGAGTTGGGATTGTGTTTTTAGATAGCGTTACTGGGAAACCTCCTGATGCTGATAATTGAATGTTTGATAGTGCTATATTTCCTGTGTTTCTTACTTCAACTTCACCTGTTGTTACATCATTTGTAGTTGTGAAGTCTTTTGTTTTTGTTACTGAAATAGAAGGGGATGGGTTTATTTGGAGTGTGAATGAGTCTCCAACAGTGTTTCCTTGTCCTGAAGGGTCTGCTGTTATTGTTCCTGTAAGAGCTCCTGACTGAAATGAAGGAAAGTTGATTGTTGCTGTAAGCGGGATTGTTACTGGTGTTGTTGAGCCGTCAGCGATTGAAATAGGGGCTCTTATTAATGTGGCTTGTCCGCTTGACATTTGCAAAGCAAAAACAATATTAGTGTCTGCTACTCCTGAATTTTCTAAGTCAAACTCAATTGTAAATGAGCCAGCGTTATGATTAACTGTTGTTGGTACACTTGTTATATCTAATTCAAGTGAAGCTGCGGATGCAAAACCTGCAACAAGAAAGACTGTCAATGCAGCCATTAACATTAGTGTGAATGTTTTTGTTTTCATTTTGTGTTGTAACTTAGGAATTACAGTGGTATTTAAATCTTTCGGCTGATTTTTTGTCTAAATCAGTAGTAATAGATTTTGAGAGAAAGTTTAAATATTCGCTTGAATTGATTTATCGAGGTGAAAAGAGGTTTGAGATGCCTATAAAAGCGAGGGAAAATTTAATTGGAGCGTGGGCTTTCTTAGCTGGAATAATTTTGGCTGTTATTGTCGGGGTTTTTGCGCGCAATAATATTAATCCATTTATACTTGGAATTCTTGCTTTGCTTGGTATTGTTGTAGGATATTTTGTTGCTGAAAAAGATGTGCAGACTTTTCTTTTGGCTTCTGTTTCTTTGGTATTAGTCAGCTTTGCCGGGATACAGGGATTATTGTTGAGTGCTGCTGTTAAGGGAATTAATGTAGGGGATACTATTTCCTCTATTCTCGGAGCCTTACTTGTTTTGTTTGTGCCTGCTACTATTATAGTTGCGCTGAAGACTGTTTTTAGCCTGGCTAAGAGTTAGTTATTATCTATCTTTATTTATTGAAAGATAATCTTTGCTTGCCAAAGGAAGCTGGAATAATGCCTTACATTTGAGACATTGGACTGTGAATATTGATGTAATAGACGTTAGAACTTTACAGCCTTCTGTCTTTATTTTTGTTGCTAGTTTAATGTTTATTTGATTGTCGCAGGTGGGACATTTCATTGTTTTGTTATCTTGGGTTTGTATAAATCGTTTTCTATAGATTATCCGTTAATAAAATCTGTTTTTTCCTTCTTTTCTGCAGTGTAAGTTTTATGGATTTCAGCGAAGTTTGGTGTTGCTATTATTGTGTTTTCGCCGAAGCCGGCGATTGAGCCTTCTAATGCGTCTACTGTTTTCTTTATTTTTGAGACTGCTCTCTTTAGCTCTATTACATCTTTACCTCTTAGATGCTTTATATCAATGACTGCTATTGTGTAGCCTTCTCTTAGAGAATTTAGTATTTGGTTTGTATCATCAAATGTTTTTAGAACAAATGGCTTTACCTTTACCTTGTTTTCCTGTGGCTTTGAAGAGCTCAAATCTATTTCTATGTATTCTTCGTCGTCGTGCTCTTTGTTGAAAATATTTTTGAAACTGAATGACATTTTACTATATTGATGAGATTGTATATAAATATTTGTATTTTTTCCGGCTAACTATTTCTTTTTTTTGGATTGGGCTTCCACGAACTCGTTTATTTCTTCTCTTAGGTTTGATGCCCTTCTTTCTATGGAATTCTCCTGTTTTTCAAGTGCTGAAATCCTTAGATTAAGGAGCTTGTTTTTTTCTCCTATCTCTTTCTTTAAGTCTTCTGAAGAGGATTTTAACATTATTCCAGATGTTATTTTATAAACTTCTTCCGGTGATTTTTCCAGCTCCTGAAGGGCGTTTGCTGTTTCGTTTAGCTCTACCTGAATTGCCTGCCTTTGAGCCATGAAGTTTTGTAAGTTGTGCTCAAGAATTTGCAGTTCTTGTATTTTTTCCTGGATTTGCTTCTGTTCTGCCATTTGATTATACTGCTTTTAACTTTACTATTTGATGACGCGGCTTGTAGAAAATTTTAGAGCCACAGTGCGGGCAGACGAATCTTTTTTCTAAGACTTTGCTTGATATTGGCTTCTCGCATTCAAAACATTTGTATTGCGCCATGTTTATATGTAAAGAGGGGTGTTTTTAAAGATTTGCATTGCAAATCTTTAACTCTCGCTCCAGGTATGGAGCTTCGAGTTTAAAGTTGTTGGTTTGGATATAAATTTTTAAATAGTTTGGATTTATTGATTTGGTATGGGAGATATTAATTATGTTTTAAGTATGCATAGGGGTACATTGGAGCAAGGAATTGTATATAGGTTGGGTAGGATTTTTCCTGATATGTCTGTTGATGAGAGGTATAAATATGCTAAATCTGCTGTGAATGAAATGCTGAAACACGGCAATGGAGCTGTTTCTTCGGGATTAGAATTATACTGTGTTCAATTAGTTAGAGATAAACTGAGAACTGAAATTGTTACTAGTAGAAGAGGTTAATTTTTTTCTAAGGAGTAAGCTGGGCCTGCGAAGACTCTGCCTGTTTTCATGCATTTCCAGATTCCTGCTGCTATTCTTTTAGCCCTTGCTTTTTCGTAGAATGGAGATACTTGCCTTTTTCTCTGCATTGATTCTATTTTGTTGAAGTTCTTTCTAACTCTTGTTCCTATTCCGCCAGAGAACTTTCCTGCTGCCTTGATTTTTTTTGTTTTGCTTGACATATTAATTTTTGATTAAGGATGTTTTTAAATTTATGGGGTTGCCTGCTCACGAGAACAAAGTTCTCGGATCCTCAAAAATCCATAAAAGATTTTTGAGTTATTTGAACCGTAGCACGATTGAAACCCAAGCCATTCTTATAGCAGAGCTATAAGAATGGGGTTGCCCGGATTTGAACCGGGGTCGCGAGGTCCCAAACCTCGAATACTAACCAAGCTATACTACAACCCCTATGCATAACTCAATTTTTCTCCTTATAAAGTTATTTGTTAGAATTATTATTTCTTTTTTTCTTCTGGAGCTTCTGATTTTTCTGCTTCTGATTCTTTTTCTGCTTTGGCTTTTTCTACTTCCGTGCCTTCTGCTTTCTTAGTCTTTGCTTCTTCTGCTGTTTTTGCCGCTTCTTCTTCAGCTTTCTTTTCTTTATCCTGCTTTTCCAAGACTGTTTTGAAATGAGCTTGGAGTGATTTTACTTTTTCTGAAGAAGGTGTTGTTATTTCCTTGGAAATTTGCTCATCGTAGTTTCCTGCGTTTATTTCTGATTGTATTTCTTTTGCCTCTTTGTTATCTATTAAGACCCCTAATGAAACACAGCTTCCTACTGCCAACTTTAATGATGCCTTTAGGTCTTTTGCCAATAGGTTCGGCATTTTTGTTTTTGCTATTTCTATCAGCGTCTCAATCGCAATGTTTCCTACTTTGACACGATGTGGCTCGCCTGAGCCTTTTTCTGCTTTTAGCTCTTTTTTTATCAGCTCTGACATTGGGGGCGATGAGACGCTTATTTTGTATTTTTTTGTTTTGGGATCTACATCTAATTCAACAGGGACTTTCATTCCCTTGAAGCCTGATGTTGCCTGATTAACATCTGAAATTACTTTGCCTAAGTTGATTCCCATTGGGCCCAGCTGCTGTGCTACTGCTGGGCCTGGAGACATGCCTCCGCCATCAACGATTAATTTTACTTTCATCTTAATAATCCTCAAATTCGTCTTCTGTGTTTAGTTCTGAATCTTCTTTTTTTTCTTTTGAGCTTTCTTCTGAAGATTCCTCGTCTTCTTCTGAATTCTCGCGCCTTATAACCTTTACGTTATCTACTTTTACTGTTACGGGTATTGGAACTGATGCGCCTAATAAAGACACGACGACTTCGCCTTTTTGCTTATCAAATCTTGTAACTTTTGCTTTTTCTCCCTTGAATGTCTGACCTATCATTTCTACAATGTCGCCGACTTCTATATTTATGTCTTCTACTTTTGGCTCAAGCATTTGTTGTATTTCTTCGTATTTGACTGTTTTTCCTATTATGCCTTTTACATAGGGGAGATTGAACGCTGCTTCTTCTGCTGACTCTCTGTCTGCTGCTTCAAGAATTATGTAACCCTTTAGACCGTGAGGTCTGACTACGGAGAAGACCGCGATGTTTTTTTTGGCGACGCGAGTGCTAATCATTTCAAGTGCTCTTTCTTCCTTGTTCGTTGTGACTTTTATTATGAAAATTGCCATTTTTGATTTACTCAAGTTCCACTACAACTTAGATGTCTAAGAAGTAGATAAATTTATTGGGGAGAATAGGGTATTTAAATATTACTGCTTGTTGAGTTTGTTGAGATATTCTTTTATTCTTTCTATTGTTTGAGGAATTAGAAAAGATTCAATTTTTGTCCGGAAGATTTCTGAAAGAGGAGCGAATTCTGACATTCTGTATTTGTTTTCTTGTTTGTCTATTAACATTGCGTCTCTTAATCTTTTTAATTGTCTTCTAATATTTGATTCTGCCATTCCTGATGAGTCTTTTCTTTTTTCTTGAATTTGGTCTCTTATTTGAAATGAAGAGAGCCATTGTTTTTTTAATCTTGATTCTTCCAAAACCTGAAGCAAATCTACCATTACATCTCTTGAATCGCCGGGCTGTAATAATCCTAAAGAAAGACAGACTTTTCTTATCAACTCTCTTTTTGAAGAGTCGTATGGCTTTTCGTATTTTCTTAGAGTTATTTCTCCTAATGGAATGTCTCTTGGCATTTAAAATTTAGTAATTAGGTATTTAATTAGTTATCGTGAATTTTAGTAATTAGATATTTGTTAATTTTCAATGTTATTAATAACTTCTCCCGCAGTGATATCTAAAACCTCTATAAGATTCATTTGCCTGCTTTCCTCTACTTTTCTTTTAGTATGTAAGTGGTAAGGAAAAGACGAAACTCTTTTGTAGTGTGGGGCTGAATCCCATCTATAAATTAAGTTTTTATCTTTATCCATGAAGTGAAATCTATATTCTGTACCTTCTTCTCCTACTAATTCCATAAATTCTAAAATTGAATTGTCTAAAAATATTAATGTTCCTTCAATAACACCCATACTTTTTGAGATTAAATCAAAATTAATGGTCTGTTCTAAGATTATCCAACTTAGTTCTTCTAATTTAGATCTAACTTGAGAAAAATATTCAAAAATCATAAACTTATCTTTTTTATTAGTCTCAGTTTATT
>CAZVKQ010000035.1:0-4562 GCA_964626985.1 Candidatus Woesearchaeota archaeon
TCAGATGACGTTCTCAGGAAACTATGGGCTTTAGCCCATAGAGGACGTCATTTACTTCTGAGTCACCAAGAAACAATATTTCCTCTTTTTCAAACCCCCTCGGAATAGATATTCCATCATCAAAGACAATAATACAAACCGCCCTAGTACTTTTATTATAATCCATGAAAATAAAGCCACAAGTATAGCGAGAATGCTGATTAATATTATCCGACAATTCGCCCAATAAATAAAGCAGAGAGCCATGAAGGTTAGATGGAAAAGACCCGTCAACCATCAAAAATATTCTTTCCATGTCCTCTTCTATATCGTACCTTTTACTAATTGGGAAGATAGTGCCAGACTTTAATATTTCTAAATCATCAAGAATAACAGAGCACCTCCTTAGCAATTCTTCAATCTCTTTTATTTCATCAACCATATAAATTAATAGTATTGCAGATTTTATATCTTTTGAATGCATCATAAAAACCGAAAAAAGCAAAAAGTATATAAACTCTAACATCTTAAATATAACATGAAAGAAAGTAGGTTAAATTGGAGAAGATGTATTCTAATTAGTCCTGCTTTTTTTATTTCTAAGAAGTGCGTCCTATTGTGCCACTAATTCTGCTTAATCTTTTGGATTTTGCATACCTAATATGGCTATAAAAACACCCTCCCAAGTTCTTGAACAACATTTGATTTCTCCAGCAGCGCTAAGAGAACAGACAACAATCTCAAACATTATTTCTTTGAAACCGCAGGAAATGCCCCTAGCTATTATTGAAGAAATAGAAGAATTCACAGAAAGAAACTCAATAGCAGTAATCGCATACACAATTCCGGAGAGAAAACCAATACACCGCACCTGCCCTCAATGCCTAAAGGCCCACATAATAAAGACAGCACAAAATCTTGGAGTAAACAGAATAGCAATAACAAACTTAATTAGTTCTCTCCATTGCGAGACAGGGCACAACAGCTTCTACTTAGACGAAGATAAATTGATAAAAGTCTAAGAACCTCTATTAATTCTGCCTCCAGACGAGGACTTCTCCCCTCGGACGGAGGCTTTTATTTTTTAATACCCTTGACAAAATCCCTATATTTGCTTCTATCCTTAACCTCTGAAACAATCCAATAATCTTCGCCTTCGCTTTTTATGCATTTAACGCTTCCTAAAACGCGCCCTCTCAATGCTTTGGAAATTAGAACATTATTCAGTGATTTACTTGACATTCTTTTTGCAGAAATTACTCCGTCGCCAGCAGAGTTAAACTTGAATTTTCCTCCGACTTTTTCAACAATCATATCTCCCAAGCTAACTCCTATTCCGAAGTCAATCTTTTTGCCGGCGCGGAAATTATACCTGCTTAAGATATCATAAATCTTCTTTCCAGCGCTGATTGCCTTAACTTCATTGTTCTCAACGCCGATTATCAGAGGACAGAATATAGCAATCCTATACTCTCCGGAAACATATATATTAGCTCCCATTTGCTTGACAGAAAGCAAGGCTTCTTGTATTTCTCTCATTGCTCCGCTCGCAATTTCGTCAAGATTTCTTATTTTTAAACTTACAATATTACATTCCTGCTTAATTCCGTTATTAATATTTTCTCCTCCAGACAAGCTTTTCTCGCCTTCATCTTTACTTCCTGCTTCTTTGCCAAAAAAGCTCTTATTTCCCGTAGAGGGCTTAATATTTCTGACAAGCCCAAGTCTTCTCTGGCTTCTAACTTTTCTAATTCTCCTAAAAACAAAAATCCCAATTATCAGCAGGATAACTATAACAAAAAGCCAGACTAAAATATAGAATTTTTCTTTTAGAGAGTTAATAAATCCGACGTCGCTTATTCTAATTGCACTTCCTGTCAGGAAAGTAGAGCCGAAATTTTCGCTGCTTAGCCCATCATTCACTTCAATATTATAATCTCCGTCTGGCGCGGAAAGCTTGAATTTCTTGCTCTCTCCCAAACCCAAGTCGAGCTCCTTGACTTCTCCAACTCCTCCGATAATAATTTCAACAGGTTTTTTGTAAGGAACATTTCCTATATTTGTAATAATCAAAGTCTCGTTCCTTAATTCAAATGAGGCAATCTCTATCTCTTCTATGAAAAACAGCTTATTTGTTTCTATGTCGCCGACCTTTGCTTTCATATCCCAATATCCTGGAGTGAAGTTGTAAGAAGTTGCCAAGGTTTCTTCTCTTCCTGATTTAACAAGCCTCTCAAAATACTGCACTCCATTCGGATTATAAAGTTTTATAGTGACATCATTTGAAATCTCGTCCGCGGCTTGGTCATGCAGGATTGCTTTATAGACAAGCCCATCACTTGGCTTAACAGTTAAATAACTAAACTCAAGCTTTAATTTCTTCAATAGCTGGCCTACTTCAAATCCAAAGCTGGAGAAACCCTCGTTTATAACCTCCCCGTTATTATCCTTTTCGTAAGCCCTAACGCTGACATCATATTTCCCAGATTTTAAGTTCGCAGGAACGCTGAAATTAAGGTTAAACTTTCCGTCTTTAATTGTTCCAGAAACAGTGATATTTGGCTGTGAAACAATAACATCAACAAACCCCTGAACAGGAACGCTGTTCATTCTATATGCGTCCCCGAAGACCTCAACCCTGTCTCCCGGATTAAAAATAACTTTAGTAACTTCCGCATTGACTTCCAAGTCCCTGTTAATCTCAAACTGTTTACTGGAAGATTCTTCTCCTCCATAAACTGCCCTGATTTCGCAATCTCCTCTCAAATCTCCAACAAGAAACCTATCTAGTTTGGCAGAAATAAAGACCTCTTTTTCCTCTCCTGCTTTTATATTGAATACGTTTTTGTAAATCTCTATCTCTGCTGTTTCCAAACTTTCAATAACGCTATAGTTGCCGTCGCTTGAATTACTATTAGTAACATTTGAGACAGTAAAATTATTGGGAATAATTTCTCTCTTGATGCCAACGCAAATCAACTTAACGCTTAAAAAATCATTTACATTAACCAGCGGCGCCAAATTAACGCTGACATTAAGCTCGTCTCCAAGATGGTAGAAACTGTCAATCTGCCCGACAAAAATATCCGCGCTCGTAAAGCTGACAAGAAGTAAAACCCCTGCTAACAATAACATACTCTTTTTCATCTCTATTCAAACGGCCTTTTATATATAAATCTTAGTATATAATCTATAATGCTGTTCGGCGTATATTGCCTGCGCCACGGAGTTCGTGATGAGTTTGAAAATTTGAGACACTCTTTCGCGCAATATTCTTTGCGCGAGTATACCGGAGATTTTCGTGCGCCGAACTAACTTGTTACTCCACAAACTTTATATAACTGCTTCAATTAACTGTTCCATGAAAAATCAAGCGAATCCGTGGCAGGAAAAAAGCAATTCTCGTAGTTGAAACTCCCAACTTTTATAAAGCAGTCTTTCCTCTTAAAGAAATGAAAATAGAAGACAACGAAAAGCTAGTAAAAGAATTCGGAGCTAATTTAATTGAATCTCTAAAAGAAAAGCCGGACTTCTATTCCTTTAAAACAGGAGTTTTATACTCGCATAGAGACTTCAACAAATTCTTTTCAGCGCTGAAAAAAGGAGAGAAATGTACAATCTTGTCAGGAGTTAACGCCTCTGGTTCGTTGCACTTAGGCCATAAAGCAGTTTTTGACACAAATCTCTTCTTCCAAAAAAAATATAATATTCCAGTCTTTATTCCAATATCTGACGACGAATCATATGTTTCTGGAAAAGTCAAGTCGCAGGAAGAAGCCCTCAAAAACGCAAAACAGCTGGCGAAAGAGCTCTTGGCTTATGGATTTAATCCTCAAAAAACATATTTCATAATAGACCAAATATATACAAATATATACAACTTGGCAATAAAACTGTCAACAAAAGTAAACCTCTCTGAAATAAAAGCAACTTATGGCTACAAAAACGAGGAGAACATTGGGCTTCATTTTTATCCGGCAATACAGTCAGCCCATGTTATCTTTCCTCAGGAAAAATTTAAGATAAAAAATGTTTTAGTTCCAATAGGCCCTGATGAAGACGCACACATTAGAATTTCAAGAGACATAGCATTAAAATTAGGATACCAAAAAGCAGCTATTTTGCATTCGTTATTCCTTCCCGGAATAGACGGAGAAAAAATGTCAAAGTCAAAAAACAACGCAATCTTTCTTTTAGATTCTGAAAAAGAAATCAAAAGAAAAATTCAAAGAGCTTTTTCAGGAGGACAGAAAACTCTTGAAGAGCACAGAAAAAAAGGAGGCAACCCTGATATAGATGTTTCATTCCTTTATTTAAAATATCTCTTCCTGTCAAAAGAAGAGTCAGATAAATTGCATAAAGACTACAAGTCAGGAAAACTTACAACAGGCGAATTAAAGTCTTTATTCCAAGACGAAGTTTTAAAATTCATAAAGCAATTCCAATCAAACTTGAAAAAGGTTTCTGATAATGATGTTGAAAAGACGATATTGAAAAATGGTTAATCTTTTTTTAATAATCTAATTAAATCTTTAGTGGAATAAACTTCAACTTTTTGTTGTTCCTTAAATGCTTTTTCATCA
>CAZVKQ010000035.1:4572-8910 GCA_964626985.1 Candidatus Woesearchaeota archaeon
TCTTTTTTAGTCTCATAGTGAGGAGATAATTTTTCTGCACTTATTAGGAACTTTGAATATTTATCTTCTGGAATAATCTTTATCTCGTCTTCTAACAAACTAAAAAGATATATGAATTCATCTTCATTTATATCGCAAAATTTTTTAACTTTGTCTTTGTCTATTAGCAATTCATCAATAACAAATTCAGGGGTTATTATATTACAATCTAAATTCAATAACTCCCAATTAAGTTCCTTCTAATACTATTTTGCTTGAAAAACGAAAAAAGAATACTAGCATCAACAATTAATTCTTTAGGGATATCTTTAGAGTGCATGTCTTTTCGCAACTCTCTCTTTTAATCCTTCAGCTAATTTCTCAACTTGCTCATCTGTCAACTTGGATTTAGACAAAATTTCATCTGCAACCGCAAACCTTAAATTTCTAACAAATTGTTCTATAACTTTAGCCAAGGCTATCTCAAATTTATCCTTATACCCTTCAGGAACATCCACTTTAATTTCTATTTCTGCCATGCTTAAGACATACATAAGGAATATTTAAAACTTCTGCTCTTTAATTTCTCAATTTCCTCAGCCTTTCAACATAATTCTTAGTTTCAGGAGGCATTCCGCTAATTTCTCCATCATTCCTAACAAGTCTCCCCATACCCCCGTTATAAGCAGCACCAATTAATTCCTGCTTTTTCTCAACACTAAAAGAATCCCAGTCATCAATCCTAGAAGACAAATATCTTCTAATTACTTCCAAGTATGCCTCGCCAACTTTCCTATTTATCACAGGGTCAAACGCCTTATCAAATCCCAATTCTTTTCCATAAAGTCTCTTGGTTTCTTCAGCCCAAGTCGTAGGCATTATTTGCATAAGGCCTCTTGCACCAACCCTGCTCGTTGCCTTAGGATTTCCATTAGATTCAATTTTTATAATATCTTCAACAAAGTCAGAAGTTATAGGATAATTATTAATAACTTCAACTTTTACAACCTTTTTATTTTCACCATCCAAGTTTTCATCTCGGGCATTACCCACATCAATCTTTTCTTTGGTTCTATTTTCAATAATTGTCTCTTCAGGAACTTTCCTCTGAACACTAGCTTCAGCACTCCTTGTCTGCCTGTCTTCTCTATCATCCCCTCTATTGCTTCCATATGAATTAATTCCAGCAACAGCTAGCAAACCCGTTCCAATAAGTATTCCTATTAATCCACCTTTCATATACCCCATTTCCACACCCTCCAAACCACACTTTTAAACCTTTCTATTTGTAATCATTTAATAAGAGTAACAGATACTAAGACCGTCGGAAAACACTTATAAACAAATTCTTTCTTTAACTATAATGGAAAAAAGAGGTCTTGCAAAACCACTTGTAATTTTATTGATAATTTTAATGGCTTTAGCTTTGATTGCGATAATTGCCTTGATTCTGCTGCAGTTTATTGAAACGCAGGCAGAAATCTCAACAGTAAAACAAAAACTCCTAACAGAAAAGATTTCAATAGATGAAATAACTCCTGACGACTCAGGATTATTAAGATTGACTCTTACAAGAGGGGCCCAAAAGCAGATTTTAATCGGCGAGGAGGAAATAGTGGCTTCACAGCCGGCTGATATTGTTTTAACAATTGATGCCTCTCTAAGTATGAATGATAAAATATTTCCCAGCGACCCAAATTCATTTAGCAAATTAAAAGAAGCACAAAAGGCAAGCGAAGTTTTCATAAAAGATATTTTACAAAATTTAGATGAAGAAGTAAGTAAAAACAAAAGAATTGCCGTTATAATCTTTTCCTCCAAAGAGACACAAAATGTAGATGCAGACGGAGCAAAAATAATTGCAGACTTATCAGATCAAACCAAGGTTAATGAAATTATAACAGAGCTAAACAATCAATATGAAGTTTATGCAGACGGAAGCACCTGTATCTGTTGCGGTCTTAGGAAATCAAAAGAATTATTCTTATCTCAATCAAACATAAATAATAAAGCAGTTATACTATTAACCGATGGAGCGGACTCTCAAAATTGTGGAGGCAACCCTAATTATCAACAAGAAGCACTGCAGGAAGCACAGTCATTAGCAGATAATGGAATTCAAATACATACTGTCTCTTATGGCACAAATACAGATGCATCTCTTCTGACCGGCATAGCCTACACAGGAAAACAGGGGAACTATTATGAATCATCACTAACAGAATTAGAAGATACCTACACTCAAGTCGCACGGGACATCATCCGCCTCTACTCTTCCGACGACCCATCTTACATTGCAGTCATCTTCAACACAGAAACCTCGTCAGCAACATACAAAATAACAAGAGACATTCCAGCCCCATTAGAAACAAGATCCTACTCTGTCCAAACAGAAGACGGCTATTTAGTAATTAATAACATTAAAACACCAATAAAACTATCAGAAGTAAAAACAATAGAAATCTACCCTGTCGTAACTCTTCCATCAGGCAGGGAGGTAATAGGCCCAGCCCTAGACTCTGCGAAAGTAAACTTCACTTAACTCTCAACTTTTATACTAACAGACTCAAATAATTGAGCAAGATTGTCTGTTAGTACACCAAGATTTGCTTACAATGCAAATCTTGGGTGCGATCAAGAATGCAATAGTCAGCATTCTTGACGTATTCGCGGAACATAAATGGCCTGCTCAATTATTTATGTTCTGCGTTATAGTTTCCTAATCTCTTTAATAGTCTGTCTCTGAAACTCTTTGCTTTGCTCTTTAAATTCTTCTAATCTGTCAATACTTTCCTTCATAGGAAATAACATAGAGAAAATAGCTATTTGCATAGCTACTAAACTGCCAGCAATCCAAAGCAGAATGGTAACAACTTCAGGGCTGTTACCAAAAATCTTAATTAATAACAATATAACAGCAACAATACTAGCAATAATTCCAATAACATCCGAAACCCCTTTCATAATCATACAATTATAATCAGTTAATATTATTATATCTTTTGTTTGTTAAACAACAATTTTATAAACAATCCTTAACTCTTCTTAATATGAAAATAATAACACTTCATTGCGATTACATAAAATTCAAGGCATTGAAAAAAGCGCTCAAGACAGCTCCGGAAATGCCCTCAAAAGAAATAGAAGTAAAAGAGCCTTTAGTAATATTAACAGCAATAGAATCCCAAGACTCTGAAAAAGAACTTTCACAAGCAATTGAGTCAATAAAAAAAACAGCAGGCGAAGTCAAGGCAAAAAATCTTGTCCTATACCCATACGCTCACTTATCTTCAAATCTGGCTTCCCCAGACTTAGCAATATCTCTATTAAACAAAGCAGAGTCAATCTTAAAAAAACAATTCAATGTAACAAAAGCTCCCTTCGGCTACTACAAGGAATTTGAGCTAAAATGCAAAGGCCATCCACTTTCAGAGCTGTCAAAAAACTTCGGTGAAATCTCACAAGGCAAAATAATAAAATCCTCCTCTTCCGAATTAGATTCTCAAAACATAAAGCAGCTCCTAAACCAAATCTCCCGCTCCAAACTAGATACATCAAAGCTAAAAGAAAACGACCACAGAATACTTGGACAAAGACTGGATTTATTTTCATTCAACGAATCAGCTCCGGGCGCAGTCTTTTGGCATCCTAATGGTTTAATAATTTACAACGAATTATTAAAACATTGGAGAGAAATTCACAAAGACTACAAAGAAATATCAACTCCATTAATCCTAGACAACAAACTCTGGAAGATTTCAGGGCATTGGGAGCATTATAAAAATAATATGTTCATAACAGAATATGAAAATAGAAATTTAGGCATAAAGCCGATGAATTGCCCGGGCGCGATGTTGATTTATAAGTCTTCAACACGCTCCTACAAAGACCTTCCTTTGAGATTAGCTGAAATAGGCACAGTACATCGCAAAGAATTATCAGGCGTCCTCGCTGGGTTGTTCAGGGCAATAAAATTCACGCAGGATGATGCTCACATTTTCTGCACAGAAGAGCAAGTTGAATCAGAAATAAAAGAAATTCTAAAGATAATAAAAATAATTTACAAAGATACATTTAATTTCTCCTATGAAGTAGAGCTATCAACCCGCCCGGAGAAATTCCTTGGCTCAAAAGAGCAGTGGGATAAGGCAGAAAGATCTTTAGAGTCAGCGCTAAAAAAATCAAAACTAAAATATAAAATCAGCAAAGGAGAAGGAGCATTCTACGGCCCTAAAATAGACTTCCACATCAAAGACTCTCTAAAAAGGTCGTGGCAGTGCGCGACAATTCAGTTAGATATACAGATGCCCCAAAGATTTCAAATAGAATACACTGGAAAAGACAACAAATCACATACCC
>CAZVKQ010000036.1:0-8883 GCA_964626985.1 Candidatus Woesearchaeota archaeon
ATTCACAGGCAAAAGAAATCTCAAACAAAGAAGTAGATGAATTAGTTTTTGTGGGATTAGTTGGGATGAAAGACCCTCCGAGAGAGGGAGTTAAAGAAGCAATTGAGAAAACTAGAAAAGCCGGAATCAGAGTTATAATGGCAACAGGAGACCATAAAAATACTGCCATTGCAATAGCAAAAGAAATAGGCCTGATTGCACAGCAGGAAAAAAAATATCCTGAAGCGCTTACAGAAGCAGAGCTGTTAGAGCTGGAAAAAATCTCTCATAATAAATTTGAGGAGGCAATAAAAACTGTTTCTGTCTTCGCCCGCTTGACTCCAGAGATGAAGCTGAAAATTGCTTCAACGCTTCAAAAATCAGGGGCTCTTGTTGCAATGACGGGCGACGGTGTAAACGACGCGCCTGCTCTTAAAAAGGCAGACATTGGAGTTTCAATGGGAGTAATAGGAACTGACGTTGCGAGGGCCTCTTCTGAAATTGTCCTTGCCGACGACAATTTCGCGACGATAGTCAGCGCAATAGAAGAAGGAAGAATAGTCTTCATAAATACAAGGCAGACTTCTGCCTTTCTCGCAATTACCAACATGGCAGAGCACATAACAATAATAACAACTCTTCTTCTTGGAATGCCGCTTCCTCTTCTCCCGGCGCAAATTCTCTGGCTGAACATGGTCGCAGATACAGGAACAGGTCTTGGGCTGGCAGCAGAGCCGGACTTGAATCACGCAATCACAGAGCCCCCAAGAGACCCAAAGGAAAACATTCTGACACTTTCTATGATACCTTTCCTAATAATAGTCGCGACAGTTATGATTGTAGCAACGACTTTGGTTTTCTCTAACTATTTAGCTCAAGGAATTGATAAAGCAAGAACTGCCGCCTTCGCAGTTCTTGTATTCTCGCAGCTGTTCAACGCAGTAAATATGCGCTCTCTGAAGAAGTCAATTTTCTCAATCGGGTTTTTCTCAAACAAGTATATGAATATAGCACTAATAGCTTCAGTTCTTCTGGCAATAGCAGTATTCTACTTCGCTCCATTAAGAGCTCTCTTCCAATTCACTCCACTGACAGTAATAGAGCTAACATCAATAATTGCCTTATCATCCCTGATATTCTGGGCAGGCGAGGGCTACAAGTTCGTGAGAAGGCATACCAAAAACCGACAAGCTCAGGGCTTAAAGCAGAAGGTTTTGTGACAGATTAAGGGCAGTAACGAATAAATCATGAAGAAGAAAATCAATCAAAAAAATCCAAGAAGGAAGTACTACATAATCATATCAGTCATATTAGTTATCTTGTCTTTTATCGGCTTTATTTCTTCAAAAAGATCCACAACTTCAGGGGCTTTCGTAACAATAGCATTCATTCTCTCCTTTTATGTAATTGATGAAATTCTAAATTTAAAATTCAGAAAAGTGCATTATATATTTATTTTAATTATAGGAATAGGTAGTCTTTTTCTGAGCCCTCTTTTCTTTCTAATTCCTAACTATGATAAGCCCCAGCACTTTTTCTTTCCCATTCTTCTTGCTTCAATGATATTTTATCTAGCGTCAAAAACAAAATTGAATATAAGGTGGAGATTAGCAATGGTATTCTTTATTGTGATAGGAACAATTGGCTTATTTGAGGTGGGAGAATATTTAGGGGATTTGTTATTTGATTTAAAATTGCAGGGAGTTTTCCTAAAGGCCTCATTTACCTCTGATGATTTTATAATAATACAGTCAAGAATTGATGATACGATGATAGACTTGCTTTTGGGGATGGCCGGAACAGTATCTTACATAATTCTAACTTTAAGTCACAAAACCCTTCGGGTTTTAACCCCACACTAAAGTGTGGGGCTTGTTCGGGTTTTGTGACCGCCGGAGAAATCCTCGCTAATAACCTCGGATTAAAATCCGAGGATTTCTACGAGCGTTAAATATAAGATAAGAAAAAATGAAATCTAAGATAGTCTTCCTGATTGCAGTCGTCTTGTTAGCGGCCAGTTTAATTCTTATAAATCTAAAGGCAAACTATTGGACAATATCAATAATATTTGCATCAGCTCTCATCATGTTCTTATTCTTCGTAGATAAAGCATTCAAATTAAAATTAGAAAGAAAGCATTACATCTACGCAGCCCTTATAGTAGCAACCTCTTATATCCTGGCGCCATTATTTTCTTTAATTCCTAATTACGATAAGCTCCTGCATTTTATTCATCCAATACTATTAAGCCCAATAGCTCTCAAAATAGTTTCAAAATCTAATCTGAATATAAGGCAGAAATTAATGTTTGTCTTTTTCATAATAATTGCTTCTTATACTATATTTGAGGTCGGAGAATATCTCTTGGACAAATCATTTGACTTGGGTCTTCAAGGTACATACTTAAGAAATCCATTTTCATTAGAGAAAACTTCTCTCAAGTTATCTGCAATTGACGACACAATGATAGACATGATATTTGTTGCTCTTGGCTCACTGACTTATTTTATTTTCTCCTACATTAAACTAGGAAAAAACTCGCGATTCTAGCACCCTCCCAATTCCTTCAATTCTTCAAAACTCTTAAACCCGTAATAAATCTGCCCTTTAATATACCACGCAGGAATTTCTCTCAAGTTTTTGCATTTAGAGTCAATAATTTCTCCGTCGGGGGCAGTCCCGCATTCAACATAAACTATATTTCCTAATTCGCCGCCAAAAACTTCCAATTGCTTCTCACAATCAGCGCAATAAATTCCCCCATAAAATTCAGCGCCTCCTTCAGCCAAGCACAAAGCCAATTGCGAGCGTTCGTCTTCTCCGCCAAAGTATCCAGTTACTTTTGAAAACCAATCAGTAAAAAAATAAAGCCCGAACAAAAGCCCGACTAAGAGCAAGAAACTAAACAGGACTTTTATCTTGGTTTTCATTTCATTTTAAGACTGAAAACATTTATAAAACCATCTCTCTAATTAAATGCATGGCAATCTTACTTTGGGTAATTATAGCAATCATCGCGTTAGTAATTATTGCATTTATAGTTTATTACAACAGGTTTGCAGTTTTAGGAAACAGAATTGACAACTCCCTTTCCCAAATAGATGTTCAGTTAAGAAAGAGAGCGGATTTAGTCCCCAATTTAATAAAGACGGTCAAGGGCTACGCAAAGCACGAAGAAAAAATAATGTCAAAAGTTACAGAGGCGAGAAAGCATCTTTTGTCTGCGTCAAACATTCAAGAGAAAGTAAAGGCAGGCAATGAACTGCAGAACGCGCTTAAATCAATCTTTGCAATCGCGGAAAATTATCCTCAATTAAGAGCAAACGAGAACTTTCTGCATCTTCAAAAAGAGCTGTCGGCAATTGAAGACAGAATCGCCTACGCAAGACAGCACTACAACGACTCAATACTAACATACAACAATTCAGTTGAAACATTCCCAGGCGCATTCTTTGCAAAACTCTACAACAAGAAAGAAAAAGAATTTTTGCAAATCCCTGAAGAAGCCAGAGCAGTTCCTGATGTTGAGTTTTAAGTTCTTCTTATAGTTACTTCGTGGAATGGATGCTCTCCTCCAATACAAAAAGTGCATAAATTCTCGCTCGGCATGCCTGCTCTTTTAAAAGCATTAAAGAAGCCTTGTATAGATAGATAATTAACAGAGAGCCCAAGCTCCCTGCTTATCTCATCATTATTTCTTCTTCTAGCAATAAAATCGTCACCTTCCGGCATGTCAACCCCGCAATCGCAATACCTGCCGACTCCATCACTTCCAATAACTCCAATCGGAGGAGTGTAACTTATTATATAAGCCGACCTCATTTTTGCTTCTTCATACAACAAATGCTTAACCCTCCTCATTACATTCCCTCTGACAATACTATCTTCTATAAACAGCCCAACTTTATCTCTTAATGAATCCCCAATATGCGGAGATAAATGTAAATTGCTGTTAATTGAGTCGGCCCTTTCATCTATATTAGAGCCTTGAAAAGATCTTTCGCCTCTCATTTTGTAAAAGACTTTCTTAAATGGGATTCCTGTCTTCCTATGATAGCTCGCAGCTGCAATTCCAGGACAGCGCGGAACAAATGATACAAAATCCAAGCCCTCTGGAAGAAATTCATTAGCACACTCTTCTCCCAAGTACCTCCTTAAAACACCGACTCCAATTCCATCTAAAATAGAATTCCTCTTAGCAAGATAGTTCCAGCAAAACATGCAATGTGCAGGGTTTTCAGGCTCAATGATTTTCTCCTTTTTATAATCTCCATTATGGCTCAAAATATACACATATCCTGGCATCAAATCTTCTGTTACTTCACCGCCGTTTTCTTTAAAGGCAATATCTTCGGAGGCAGCCACATATTTTCCATCTTTCCACCCCAACGCTCCTGGCCTGTTTGCAAACCGATCCCTAAATACAAAAACTCCTCTGTTATTTCTATCAGCGATGGCTCCGCTGTAAGCTCCTGGAACTTCCCTCATCAATGCCTGCAGGCCTCTTTGTCTGTAGTAATGCAAAAGCTTCTCAGTATCACACCCTCCCCTAACAAGATTCAAATCAATTCCATTAAAGTATCTATCATCTGTCTGCCCGTTTATAACAATTGCAGCATCACAATCCAGGAAAAAAACATGGTCTTCCCTATCAATCATTTTGCCTCCAAGGACATGTGGGTGTGCATCTTCCAAGAGCTTATCTTTTCTCCCCCTCGTTGCGTATCTAACATGGCTGAAAAAAGTATCATAATTATGTCCTGGAAAAATTTCATGCAAATCATCTACATCAAATCTTCTAACTTCGCCTTTCCATTTGACAACATCAATTCTCTCTCTTGATATTGCAGCAATTCCAGTGGCCTCTCTCCCCCTATGCTGTAGGGAGCGCACAAAAGAATAAGCATCATGCAAACTATGTGCCACGCTCCAACCGCAATTATGCCTTAACAAATTAGCACCCCCATGCCAAAACAAAAAAACATCCCAATTTAAACTTAATCGTTCTGAACAATACATTTTAAAACTACAATACCTAAAAATTAAAATGGAGCAAAGACTATCATTCCACGACCAAATCCAGAGAAACAAGTTGAAATCAATAGCTCTAATAATAGTTATCTTTGCATTTTTTATTCTCTTGGGCTATTTAATTTCTCTTGCTTTAAATCCTGGTTATTTCTTTATTATAATGATAATTGCAACAATATTTTCTTTGATTTACATTCTTATAAGCTACTACAACTCTGATAAAATTGCTTTAGCGTCGGTAAATGCAAGGCCGGCAGACCCAATTCAACATCGCGAATTTTTCAGAGCTGCCGAGAATATGTCAATCGCTTCTGGCTTGCCAATGCCCGGACTTTTCATCATGCAGTCAGAGCAAATAAACGCTTTCGCCTCTGGAAGAGACCCAAAGCGAGCAGTTATTGCAGTTACAACAGGGGCATTAGACAGATTAGAAAAAGAAGAATTAGAAGGAGTCATAGCGCACGAGATGGCTCATATTGCAAACTTTGACATAAGATTCATGACTTTGACAGCAGTTCTCGTCGGCTTAATCTCAATCGTCGCGCAAATTTATTTGAGAAGCTTGTTCTTTTCATCTCTCTCAGGAAACAGGAGAGATAACAAAGGCGGAGCTATAATCATAATAATTTCAATAATAGTAGCCATCCTAGCTCCATTATTAGCACATCTTGTATCATTGGCAATCTCAAGAAAAAGAGAATTCACAGCAGACGCAACAGCTGTTAAGTTTACGAGATACCCGCAGGGGCTGAAAAAAGCCCTTCAAAAAATCAAGCACATCCATATTTCTCCAGAAGAAAAAGAAAAATACCCTCAAGCAGTCGCTCCGCTCTTTATATCAGACCCTTTCAAGAAGAAAGTCCAAGGCCTCTTCTCCACACACCCTGATATCGATGATAGAATTAATAGATTAGATAGAATGTGACTTTTTAAGCAGCAATATTTCCAAGCCAAGATGAAGACCAGTCTCTGAATCCTTCTGGATCAAAGGGAAAGTCCTCGGGCTTATTGGCAAAGGCATCCAACCATTTATTAGCGTGCTGCCCATCTTCATAAGTCGCGAGATTATAACTAAACTGCATTATATCTTTAATACCATAGGGAATTTTAATCGCTTTCTGCTCCCCTCTAAACAGACTTTCTGCTCCTATAAGTCTAATATTCTCAATTGTTTTTTTTGCCGTAATAACTGGGACAATAAAAAATGATTTGTATCCACTTAGATTGGGAGGAATGGATATTCCATATTCTACAACATGCCCAAATTTTCCTTCAGCAAGTTTTAATACTCTATCTAAAACAGTTCTTCTGGCATCTGAAGCATCCAAACCCTTTCCATTAATCATATACTCAAAACTAATTTCCCGCGGAAGAAACTGCTGTGGAAAAAATCTCCTACCCTCTTCATAATCCATTCTAACATTCTTTAAAATATTAACTAATTGCAAAAACTCGCCTGCTTTTTCAGCGCCCGCATCATCTAATATTATTGGTCTACCTTTTGAATCAACATCTTTTAATTTTATTAATTTATTAAGCAATCCGCTCCCTATTCTGCCTGCAACATGATAACAATAATCGTTTAATTGCTCTTCTGTTTGAATTGGACCTCTTTGAAGAAATTGTATCATACCATCGCCCATGCTCCTTACACAGTAATCAATCGCCTCTCTAACAGATTTATCATAACCATATAATTCTCTCAATACAACTCCCCTCCCAAAATGCTCAACAAATGTCCTTGCTTTATCATTTACCGTTTCATCAGGATTAACAGCTCCATTTATAATCATCTCAGTTACAGTTCTGAAATCATTACCTCTAATTAGCTCCTCAATTTTCCCGCCATTACCATTCATTCTCACGACTTCACCTATAACATATTTCAATTTATTTATGATAAAAGTTTTATCATCAACACTAAGTCTTTTATTGGAAGCATCTTCTCCTTCATCAAGCTCTCTCAAGCAATTATAACCTGTTCTTACGTATGGCTCTTTATCTACTTCTTTTTTTCCCTTAGCTATGCCAAAAAGCTTAATAGGCCCGAAGAAACTGGCAGATTTTAGGGCAAGCAATTCTTCTGAACTCAAGTCTCTTGTTTTAGCTACCTCTAGAATTTCTTCCGGCCTAGGCCATACAATTTCTTGAAGCCCTCCCCGTATCATAAAAATAATGCATTTCTACTATTTATTAATCTATCTATTTTTTATTTTTTGTGTCATAATAGTAAAAATATTTAAGTGGGTGTTCCATTAAAATATATGACAAAGAATAATTTTTATGATGAATGTTATGCCTTTCTATCAAAAGTCCCGAAAGGAAAAGTAACAACCTACAAAGCTCTGGCTCAAGCTCTAAACTCAGAGGCATACCGCGCAGTTGGAACAGCAATGAAAACAAATCCAAATCCTATAAAAATTCCCTGCCATAGGGTAATACTTTCTTCTGGAAAAATAGGAAACTACTCTGTAAAGGGCGGAGTAAATAAAAAAATCTCTCTTCTAAAACAAGAAGGAGTAGAAACAATTAAAGGGAAGATAGACTTATACAGATTCCAGCATAAATTTTAATCACAAAAATTCTACACACCCTCCATCAAAACCCTTTTATATCCAAGCCCCTAACAAATCTCATGGAAACCCAAATAAAAATCCTCTCGACAAAAATGTCTACTCACGACGTAAAAGTCTTCAAAACTGAAAAGCCGACAAACTACAAATTCACGCAAGGCCAAGCAACAAAACTCTCTATAAACAAACCAGACCTCTCCTCAGAAAAGCGCTCTTTCACATTCACATCACAGCCGGAAGACGACTTTTTAGAATTCACAATAAAAATGTATCCCTCACACGATGGCGGAATAACAAAACATCTCAAGGAATTAAAAGAAGGGGATGAATTTATCATAAGAGAATCCTGGGGCGCAATACATTATAAAGGAAAGGGCGTCTTTATAGCAGGAGGCGCAGGCATAACACCTTTTATATCAATACTAAGAATGCTTAGAAATAAAACAGAATTAAAGGGCAACACTCTAATATTCTCAAACAAAACAGAAAAAGACATAATCAACAAGAAAGAGTTTGACGAAATGGCAAAAGAAGGGCTAAGAGTTATCTATACACTAACAAGAGAGAAAAATAAGAATTATGAAACAGGAAGAATCAACGAACAATTCTTAAAAAACAAAATCAAAAACTTCAAGCAACATTTCTACATCTGTGGTCCTTCAACAATGGTCGGCGAGCTCCAACACATATTAAAGGAATTAGGGGCACACCCTGACTCAATCGTCTTTGAAACGTAAAAAGGGAGATTAAGCAGACACCTTCTTAAGTTGCTTAGAAACAAGAACAAACATTGCCTTGACATTATGCGACATATTTGCTTCCCTAATTCTAAGATTACAGATTAATTTTTGCCTTAAATATTCATGAACAGCAGAGCGGGAAATAAATTCTATATCTTTAAAGTCAAGTATAATTTCATTCTTATTAGTCAAACTATTAAACAGATTAATTATAGCTTTTCTAGTCATTATCAAACTGCCGAAAGTATCATGCAACTTTATATTTTCCATATCAAATAATATATTTGTAAATATTTAAGTCTTCTCCCTTATCATAAAAACTAATATAAATAAAAGTGCCTTCAATCACATTTGATATTTCTGAGAACAGTCCATTATTATAACAACCTCTTCTTGAAGCCACAACAAAATCTCCTTCTAATCCATCCTCTACCAATCTTCTTGAACTAGAAAGCCCATATCCTCTTCCTTCCTCTTTCTTAGTTGACTTCCCCTCCAAAGCCATTTTAATTGATCCGCAAGAAATCTATCTGCTTTAGCTCGTAGATGAATTGCGGCAA
>CAZVKQ010000037.1:0-8270 GCA_964626985.1 Candidatus Woesearchaeota archaeon
AGACTGGACAGCCGGCGGCTTCTCTTCCAGGGACGCAGTGCCAGGACCTTATGTCGCCGGAAGATTGTAAGTTGTTGTTTAATGTTTGTGATCCTGTTATCTGCCCTTCTTCAAGATGTGATTTGGGAGGGACTTATCATGTTGCTGATGTTATTCAGACTGGGATTGTCGGCTCGGCGTTGTTGTGTCTGCCTAATGCTAAAGAAGGAATTGCTGTTCCTGTCTGCTGGACAGGAATTCAGGAAGGTATTGAGGGGTATGTTTCAATAATGGAGCAGTATCAGGCGTGCTTGCAGGAGAGTTTGGATACTGGAAGAACTGTTGGGATTTGTGATACGATACATAGTGTTTATATGTGTGAATTTTTCTGGAGGCAGGCAGCTCCTGTTGCTAATGTTTTGCTGCCGAAGATAGTTGAGTTTGCTTATACAGGCGGGCAGGGAGGAGTTAGAGGAGGGGGCGAGTATTTGACTGTTCAGAGTGCTTGGGATAATGCTCAAGGAAGCGTTGACTTCTTTACTAAAGATTATGCGGCTAATTCAATTGAAGCGTTTAGAGCGAGGAGCATTGAAGAGGCGGGGACGCCTATCTGTCAGGCGTTTGTTAGTGTTAAGGGACCGAAGAGCTTTGAGGCGTTGATAGAGCCAGATTCGCCGCCGCAGTTCCATGCTTGGTTTAGCGAGATTCCGTTCAACGATGCAACTGTTCCTGCTACTTCGCAGTATAAGGTGTTCTATCATATCTTTGCCGGGAATGACAGAGGCGTTTCTTATAGTGTTTATTTGAAGGATCCTCCGGAGAGTTCTTTTTATAGGACGAGTCCGACAGTTGGAGTTGCCGGAGGGTTTGTTTCTCGTGGTAATTCTGAGAGTGAAACTAGGGACTTTACTGCGCCTGTTGGGTATAAGCAGTTGTGTGTTAGGATTAATGATAAGGAAGAGTGTGGTTTTACTCAAGTGTCGACTAGCTTCGCAATTAATTATTTGAGGGATGCGGCTGTTAAAGACGAGCTGCAGAGGACTGATATTAACTCTGAGAATGAGTGTGTATCAGGGAGTTTGAATCCGAGTGCTTTGTTGAATCCGAATATTCAGGAAGCTGGGCAGGAGGCATTGGACCCTGCGATTTATAATAGGGGTGTTGTAAGAGTTTGCTCAACTGATAATCCTGGGAGTTCGCCGACTGACGCGAGGTTTGTTGATGTTGGACATTGCGGGAATGAGGCAGTTAGATGCTGGCTTGACAAGGAGAGTGTTGATAGCGCTTTGAGCTCGGCTATTCCTCGCGGAGCAGGATTGAAGAATGAAACATTGCAGGTTTTAGAGCAGGCGCAGAAAGATATTCTGATTGAGAGGGGGATTGTGTTTAGTGACCAGGAGGCGTTGAATGTTGTTGATGACTTTGAGCAGAAAGTTAATAAGTTGAGAGGGTTAATGGGGAGTGATTTGAAGAGTGCTGTTGATAAGTTGATAGAGGAGATTGACGATGCGTTTGACAAGATATTCTGGAATTATCAGAAGGCAGAACTTTTAATTGATAAAGGTTCATCGCGGGGCTTTGTTGTGAGGGATGTTGGGGAGGGGTTGTTTAGGGCGAAGGGAGGGACAGACGGCCCAGGGTCTATTGGTCCTGGAGGATTAGCTCCTGGAGATATTGAGAGAGACCCAAGTTTGGATAGCATAAGTGAAAGTGCTATTGTCTTAGATGAGACTCTTAGAGAGAGTATTGGGAAGGGGGTTGATGAGATTGAAGTTATTGGGATAAGATATGATAGTGGTCTCGGGAATTATGAGGATAGGTTTGCGTTTAGGTGGAATTCTGATAAGAATAAGCCGGAGGTTATTGTTGATATATTGGTTGGTATAGTTGGGATTATTCCTGCAGGTGATGGTTTGGCTAATGAGTGGGTTGATAATCCTAATGAGGACAGATTGTTTAGAGAAGGAAGAGGAATAGATGATAATATTAAGAATAATATATTGGAGATTATGAAGGCGACTACTAAGGAAGATTTGATTGAGAGAGTTGTTAGGATTCATAATTCAAGGACGGATACTAAATTGTTCTTCCCTGATAGTTCTGAAATAAAGGACAGCGGAGATTCTAAGTTGTTTAAGGATATAGAGGAGGTTGATGTTCCTTATGAAGTTGAGACGGCTTCTTCTTTTATAGGGTTGCTAGAGAATCCGTTTAGTTTGGACGGCAGATTTAATTATGTTGTTATTAGGGGCTCTAGGTCTGATGTTTATTTTGGGTCTAGTGGTGTTTATGTTAAGAATCATGATCGCATTGCAGTGTCAGAGGGGCTTTCAAATGATGGTGATTATGTTATTGGAAAGATTCAATTAGAGGATAATGTCAGAGTTGTAAAACTTAATAGTGACTGGAAAAATTTTGTGAGAGGAGAGAATGAGGTAGCATTACTGCAGAGAATTGAGCAGGGGGCAAGGGTTGAGGTTGGGAGCAGGGAGATTACTAGATTTAGCGGGACGGAGAGCAGTTCCTCTGCGGTGGGTTCTAAGTTTAGGCTTGATAGGAATTATGACTCCGATTTTCCAGGAGGTATTTATAAAATATCTTTGAATGGGGAAGATACAGGGCTTTATATTGACGGATTTAAATTGAAGAAGTCGGATTATTTCAGAGATTCTGAAATAGGCACTGTTAGGAATGGTGTTATTGCGATTGCTTCTTTAGATAAAGTTACTCCTGAACAGAAAGAGTTGAATTTGGCTGTGATTAATGGAAGAGAGATTGAGGTTAGATTGGGAAGTGATTCTTCTAATAGTGGGCAGAATGGTGGGGATGTTTCTTCGAGAACAGGAGGATTAGCCCCAGGAGACATAACTTTAGATAATTAGTTTGTGTCGATATTAAGTCAGAGATTTACAAATTAGTTGTTTATTCAATTTGTCCGCAAATTCTCCCCTAAGCTAAAGCAAGAGGCACGCTTTGCGGGGGGCGATGTCGACCACAAGACTTTTAAGGATTGAACTGATTTGTGTTCTGTAACAACGGGCAGGTCATTTGTGACCAACGCGGGAGTGCCGGAGCGGTCAAACGGGATGGATTTAGGCTCCATTAGCTTAGTGCTTACCTAGGTTCGAATCCTAGCTCCCGCATATAGATTATGGTTGTTGGAAAGTTGGATATCGTAATTATGAATACAATATTAACTAGACTTAGCACTATGAGTTCTGTTGATGATAGAGAAATAAGTTATAGGGCTAGGAACATTAAGAAGTCTTTTGAGGAAGAGTGGAGTTATATGCTACGTGAGCATAGAATTAATAGAGCTATATTGAATAATTATAATCAAAAGGTTAATGAATTATTTAGACTTTATAGGAAAAGGTCTGGGAGATATATTAGTTAGAAAGTATTTTAAAGAGGTTATTTATTTAGGTTTATGGTTAGATTTGACGGAACTAGTTATTTTTCTAAGATTAAGGATTGCAGAGTTTTTACAAGAGAAGAAGAGCAGTATTTGGCTAGATTGAGGAATAGTTATGGAAGGAGAGCCGAAAGATTGCAAGATCTGCTAGATAATGGAGATGGATTGCTTGAGGGCGGCTTGAATGGCGGACTGTTGAGAGCAGATATTACAGATTTGAGAGAAATGGAGAAGAAAGTCGGAGATTATTTTATTATTAATAATTTTCCATTAGTTGTTACCAGAGCCAGTTTTTACAGTCAGAAATATCCTGATCTGGACTTTGATGATTTAATTGGGGAGTTTCAAAAGAGATTGGTTCAGTGCGCTGCAAAATGGGATCCGGAGAGAGGGTTTAAGTTCTCTACTTATTTTTGTGGTGCTGTTAGAAGGGAATTTGGAAGAATTAGGAGGGCTATTGCTGGAAATTTTGAAACACGTGAGTTTTATAAGGGTATTTCTAATGGCAGAGGACCACGTTTTGTCGGCTCTTTGGATAGAGAAAGAGGTGATGAAGGGAATTCTATTTATGGTTTTTTTGAGGGCGAAGAAGAGCTTGATTCTGAGGTTGAAAGGAGAGAGCGTGTTGAACTTTTGAAGAGGATATTTGACGAGGTTTTTGGGAATGGAGAGGCTGATGAAATGGACAGAAGATGTAGAATTGCATTGGAGCACAAGTATGGAATTAATGGCAGAGAGCATAAGAAGCTTGAAGATATAGCTAAATTGTTTCATCATTTACCCATGAAGAAAATTTTTAGGGGCAAGATTGTTATGGTTCAGAAAAGAGGGCATATTTGCAAGGAAAGAGTGAGACAATATCAAGATAAGGGAGAGGAGATGGTGATAAGACATATTGAGGAAGATTATCCTGATTTAGTTGATGGGCTTTTTTGAGCTATTTCTTGGCTTTCTCGGCAGCAGCTACTTTAGCTTTTAGCTTTTCGCTTAAGTCTAAAGAGTCAATTAGCTCTTTGTATCTGTTTCTGATTGTAACTTCTGTTATTCCTGCGACGTCTGCGACTTCTCTCTGTGTTTTCTTTTCGTCGTTGAGAAGAGCGGCGACGTAGAGTGCTGCGGCAGCTATTCCAGCCGGGCCTCTTCCTGATGTTAATTCTGATATGTCTGCTTTTCTTAGAATTTTGAGAGCTTCGTTCTGGGCTTTGGGGCTTAAGTGCAGGATTGAAGAGAATCTTGAAACATAATCTTTTGGAGAGCTTGGAGTAACCCTTATTTTTAGCTTTCTTACTATAAAGCGGTATGTTCTGCCGATTTCTTTTCTTTCTACGTCTGATGCTGCTGATATCTCATCTAGTGTTCGGGGGATGTTGTAGGAACGGCAGGCAGCGTAGATGCAGGCTGCGATTACTGATTCCATTGAACGGCCTCTGACCAAGCCTCTTTGCAATACATAATTGTAGACTCTTGATGCTTCGTCTCTGACTACTGACGGGAGACTTAAGAATGATGAGACTCTTCTTAATTCTGCCATTGCTAATCTTAGGTTTCTTTCAATTGAGGTTGATACTCTTTCCTGCCATTTCTTTAATCTTAAGAATTTTCTTGTCTGGCCTGATTCTAGTCTGTAGATGTCTGATATTTCTCCTACGTTTGTTGTTAGGCCTTTGTCAAATTTTTGTATTGAGATTGGCGCTCCGCCTCTGCCTTTTTTTTCTGCTTTATCGAACTGACCGCCTGCGTCCTGGCCGGTGTCAACCATTTTTTCTTCTATGATCAAGCCACATTCGTTGCAAATTATTTCTCCTTTTTGGTCGTCGTATGTTAAGTCGACGGAGCCACATTCTGGACAGCGTTTTACATGGTTCATTTTGTGAGGGATTGAGATTTAATTGAGTGTATATAATTTACAAGGTTGTTCGGCGCAAATACAGCAGAACAAGTTCCGCTGTCTAGTAAACCAAAACAAGTTGAAGTTGGTTTACTATTACCCGAGCTTGGCGTTCGCGATTGGTTTGAAAATTTCAGACCCCAAGTCGCGCAATATTTTTTGCGCAAGCATACTTGGAGATTTTGGTGCGCCGGACTAATTTGCGGAGGATTATTAATTGTTTGGAGGCTTAAGGGCTGGAGGGTATTTTCTTTGGGCATTTGGAAGAGGGGGTTTTGGGCAGGCATTGTAGGGTTTTTAAAGTTTTTGGTTAGGAGAGTATTTAAGTCTTTTGGTTTTATTTTTGATTGTCGACGATAGAATATATGGCTCAATTTACCTTATATGTAGTAGGTAAATATGGGATTGGTGTAGTGGGTAAGTAGTTTGGAGATGTATAAAGGTATAAATAATTTTTTGAGTTGTTGTTTTTATGGATGTTGAAGAAAAAACTGGAGAGACATTGGCTGATAAAGAGATTTAAATCCTTTGGACTTTGATTGCAATTCATCTGTGGACAGTCCGCAGTTTTTTTGATAGCAATTTTGGCATAATGAAGAGTTTATGGGTACGAAGCAAGATTTATTCTATTGATGACGTTTAGGGATTGGGAACATTTATATAGTTACAATAGCTGTGATTTGTAATTGTTTAAGATGAAAGTTATTAGTGCTAGAATTGATGAGAAGGATTTCGAAGATTTAGAAGTAATTGGGAAGGAGGAGAAGACCGATAAAGCTGAGGTCATGAGGAAGTTGTTGGCTTTAGCTATAAAAGAATGGAAGGTTAAAAAAGCACTTGAATTGGTGAGGTCAAGGAAGGTTACGATTAGGAAGGCAGCCGCTTTTGCAGGGGTTTCTTATGTTGAGATGATGGATTTAATTTCTAAAGAAGGGATAGATAGTGGATATGGCTTGGAGGATTTGAGAAGAGATTTTAAGAGAAGGTGATGAGATGGCTGTTGTTGATTCCTCTGTTTTGATACATCTGCTAAGGATAGGCCGGCTTGATTTACTTAAGAGATTTTTTGGGGAGATTAAAGTTACTGAAGAAATTTATGAAGAAATTAAAGAGGGCAAGGTTGGTTTTAGTGAGTTTGAGGATGCTTGCGGAGATTGGGTTAGGATTATTAGCGGGAGTCTTAAGGGGTTAAAACGGATTGCCGTGTTAGAGAATATAGAGGAGGCTGATGTCTCTGTGTTATTATTAGCTGAGAGGGATAAAGATATTCTGTTATCTAATGACTATGTTTTGATTGGATTAGCGAGGAGTAGAGGTGTTGAGTGTTTGTGGTTTATAGGATTTGTATTAAAATGTTTGGGCAAAAGGTTGATTAATAAAAATGAGGCTAAGAAGATTCTTCTTGATTTGATAAATTCTGGGATGAGATTGAGTAATGAAGTTTATGCTGTTGTTTTGGAAGAGATTGAGAAGAGGTGATTACTCTTTTATTAGAACTGCGTTTACTTGGCCTTCTTGGCTTGGTCTGTTTGTGATTTTGGCTTTGCCGAGGGATGTTTGGATTATTGCTCCTTTCATTAGTCTATTTTGTCTGGCTAAAAAGCGATTTTGAGGAGTTTCAAGAACGTTTTTTATTTCTGCTTTTTTTATGCTGTCCGGGGTTTTTACGTTCGCCTGATTTGACGAGAGAAGAATTGTTTTTTTGTTTCCGCCCCTTACTTTAAGGGATTTTCTTTTTATAACTCCAAGTGCGGTTTTTCTTTCTTGAGATTTCTTTTCGTAGAATTTCTTTTTTCTCTGCTTGTGGTATTTTCCAGAGGTTATTTTTCTTCCGCGATTCATTGGTTTTGTTGGGGGAAGGGGGTTAAAAAGGTTGCGGTCTGAGAAAGATTTAAGTAGACTTGCTAGATATGAGAAATATGGAGAAGTTAATTTTATTTGATGTTGATAAAACTTTGATTAAGAGCATCCAGATGGAGAGGGACCATTGGGTTAAGGTATTCAGGAAAGTTTATGGTGTTGATGTTGACATGGAAAAGCATATCGTTAATACGCATGGTTTTACTCATAAGAAGTTAGTCTTTTTCATTTTGGAGAAACAAGGATTTAAGGAGGAAGAGGTTGAGTCTAAACTTGACGAGTTTCTTGCTGTTTTGGAAAAGGATTATTTGGTTAATTTGGAAGAATCTGAAATTAGTGTTTTTGATGGTATTTATGATTTGTTAACGGAGTTAGAGAACAGAGGTGTTTTGTTAGGTTTGGTTACGGGGAACACACGAACGATTGCTGAGTGCAAGTTGTCTAAAGTTGGATTGTATAAATATTTTAAAGTTGGAGGTTATGGAGATGAGGCTATTGAGAGGGTTGATTTGGTTAAGATAGCGCTTCGGAGGGCTAATAAGAATTTTGATTTTATTGGTAATGCTTTTGTTGTTGGGGACACGCCCTTAGATGTAACTGCCGGGAAGGAGGCAGGTGTTAAAACTATTGGTGTTACAACTGGTATTTATGGGGAGAGTGATTTGGAGAAAGCAGGCGCTGATTTTGTTTTGGATAACTTGGAAGATACGGAGAAGTTTTTGAAGATAATTGGATGCTGATATTTTTATATTTTATCAGCGATAAATTTAAATAGTGTCTTAGATGAAAGGGGATATGGTTAATGGTGTTGAGAGGCCCTTGGACCTCCTTAATCAATCTAAAGGCAAGGAAGTCTTGATTCAGCTGAAGAGTGATAAGCAGTTTGTCGGGACTTTGATGGCGTTTGACATTCATATAAACATTGTATTGGATAATGCTAAGGAAATGCAGAACGGAGAGGTCAGGAAAAATATTGGCCTGACTTTTTTGAGAGGAGATACTATAATTTTTATTTCTCCTGCTAGTACTAGTTCTTCTGGATAATTGAGTGTAATTAATTATCCAGCAGCGAAAACCTCGGATTCAGAGATTAAAAATCTCTGACTCATTCAACTCAAAGAGTTGAAG
>CAZVKQ010000037.1:8280-8867 GCA_964626985.1 Candidatus Woesearchaeota archaeon
CAACACAAGCTCCGGTAATTTGTTCTCCAGCACCTTGTATCGCAGGCCTTACAAAAGCCCAGATTATAACAACAGCTGCCAACACAAGAAGTATTATCAACACCGTAGTCACAACATCAGAGAGTCCTCTCTTTCTTAAATTCATCATCTTAACCTCCTTTATACCTCTTTTAATCATGTGCATTAAAAAACAATCTTATTTATAAATGTTTCTCCTCGTTGATTTCAATTGTTAACCGTGATAAATTTATAAACTACGAAGATAAACAATTGAGCTCGCTTAATTAATTATCCAGCAGCGAAAACCTCGGATTCAGAGATTTTCAATCTCTGACCCATTCAACTCAAAGAGTTGAAGGCTTTAGTCCGAGGATGAGGCTTTCGCCGCTGTCTCACAAAGTCCAGACAAACCTCGGCTTTAAAGCCGAGGTAAAATTCAAGGACTTTGTAATATAAAATACCCATGACAAAATACGCCGTCATTTTTTGGCTGAACAGTATCCTACTCAAACTATAAACATATATAGAAACATTTAATTGATCCGCAAGAAATCTATCTGCTTTAGCTCGTAGATGAATTGCGGCAA
>CAZVKQ010000038.1:0-8524 GCA_964626985.1 Candidatus Woesearchaeota archaeon
GTAATAAAATCAATTTTATCAATTCCTTTAATTTGGGGAACAGAAGTAGAAGCCCCGGTTGCAATAAGAAAATGTTCCCCAAAAAATGTTTCATTGCCTACTTTTACAGTATGTGAGTCTACAAAAGAAGCCAACCCTTCTTTAAAATCAACATATTCTTGTTTTCCAATAACTTTCTCGTAATTTTTACTTCTAAACCCCTCAACCATCTCTCTAGTTTCTTTTAAAGCTTCAACAAAATCAGCCTTCCCTTCTAATTTTATTGCTCTAAACCTGCTTCTTATTGCATTATAATACTCTTCCCCTTGGTAAAGCATTATTTTTGATGGTACACAACCAACATTTACACATGTTCCTCCTAAAGGCAAGATTTTAGAATCATTAATCATCAAAGTTCTTTTCTTTAGTTTGTTAGCTGTATTTGCTGCTGCAAATGCCGCCGCCCCCCCGCCCATGATAATTAAGTCAAATTCCTTACTCATTTCCTCACCACTCCACAAGATTTCAATCTTGTCTTATATTTTCTAATATGTTTATCAAACAAATTAACAATTGGCAAAATTGTTTCTTCATCAAGAGAGTATCTTCTAAAATTTCCCTTATTTGCAACACTAACAAATCCACAATTTTCTAAACATTTAAGATTGTGAGATACCCTACTCTGCTCAAATCCGGTTTTCTTACATATTTCAGTGACTGTTAAAGATTTATCTCTCAATAAATTTATTATCTCTAATCTTGTCTCATTCGAAAATGCCTTGAAAAATAATCTGTGTAAATTATCCATATGATAACATTGTCATATAGACTATATAAATGTTTCTCTATTTCAACAAGATAATATTTGTCATCCCCCTTCTTTTCCTTTCAACAATTCCCAATCTTTCTAATTTATCTAAAATTCTAGACACCTTTGATTTTGGAAAATTAAATTTTTCAACAATATTACTCTGATAAACTCCTTTGTCTTTATTCTCTCTAATAAATAAAAAAATCTCTTTTTCTTCATTGTTCAACTTGCTAATATCATACTCTTTTTGTTCAATTAATTTCTCTGTTTTTGACATTGTAAGATAAAAACCAATTCCACCTAAGAAAGCAGCTAATAATCCAATAATAAAGATAATCCTTTCATTAGAGTGGTGTTTCTCATAAAACGGGCATGACTCCAAGGAGCAAGAGCTTTCTCCCAGCACTTCACAGAATTTCAAACAATTATCTAAATTTTGCCTGTCTAAAATAGAGTCAAAATAAAAGAACATACCAACTATAACTAAACTAATTATAATAATTAACGCCCCAAGATATCTCGGTTTCATAATTATAGAATAGACAAATAATACTATTTAAATCATAACTATTAATCTCTAAATAAATGTCAAAAACCAAAATCCTCAATAACTCTATAAGCAGGCCCAACTTCCCTCAATTCACTCTCAAACAATTTAAAAGAATCAACTTTGAATTTCAATTTCTTAACTCCTAAATTAGAAACATATTTCCTAAACGCAGAATTATCCAAAACAAATTTTACACGGGCAATAGTCAAATGACTCATAAATCTTCCCTCCTTCTCAAAACCAATCTCCTCTAATAAAGAATCAATCTTCTTCTGCAGCTCAAAAATCCCATCTCCATTAATCTTAATCCATACTATTCTTGGCGCGCCCCTAAAATTAAAACTCCCGCTCTCCCCCAAACTTCCCTCAAACACCTTAAACTCAACCTCGCGCAATTTCCCCCTAACTCTCTCAACATCATCTAAAGAAATCTCTCCCATAAACTTCAAAGTCAAATGCAAATTCTCTAATTCAGTCAACTTTCCGCTAAAATTAAAGCCCCACAAAACTTCCTGAATTCTAGCAACCTCTTTCACAACTTCAGAAGGAAGCTCAATCCCAACAAAACACCTCTTCAATTCCATCAATTACCTCTGAATTGCCCAAGTCCCTCATAGCGAGAGACCTTAGACCTTCTCCTCAAATCCTCAACATCAACTCCCAATTCTGTTCCTATATCGGGCCGCATAGCTTCTTCAAGCTTACTCTCAATCTCCGGACTAACATCCAAAACACCATAACCTATTTCTTTATCTTCCCAAACAATTTCCCAAGCCCCAGAAAAAGAACGCACCCCATCAACCTTGCTCATTTGTATCAAATAATTCTTTCCCTCAAAACCAATAAATGTATATCTTGACGTTCTTACTCTTTCGTATGTAAAAATCTGGTCAACCGCCGGTCTAATAACTCTCTTATCTCTCGCCATAAAATACTCTCAAAAGCCCAATATATAAATCTTACTTTTGTTCCTCAACACCAGAAGCCCTAGCAGAATCATAAGCCTCCAAAACAGAAGCCCTTAATTCGTCATATTTAACAGACAAGTCTTTACTCTGCGTCTGTGCAAGCCCCTCTAAGCGACTATTCTTTAAATCCTCAAACAAAACACCCCTCCCATCCTCTCCAATCTCATAAACATTTCTCTGTCCATTTCTTCCATCCACAACTAAATACAAGCCACTCTCAAAACCAGAACCACTTCCTTCTACACCTCGAGAAGAATGCAAATAAACTTGTAGAGGCGTTTTTAATTCCTCAACAACTCTAATGCATACAAATCCTGCCCCTAATGAAGCCCCTACCAATAAAGCAGTACCGAATAAACCTGCTCTTTTACCATTATAAATATCAGCAGCAGCACCAGCAGCAACAACACCAGCAACAGCAGCAGCAGCAACAACACCAGCAACAGCAGCACCAGCACCAGCAGAAGCAGCACCAACAGCAGCAGCACCAGCACCAGCAACAGCAGCAACAGCATAATCTACTCTACTTAAATCAGAAGAATTCTTCTCTACATTATTTCTATTTTCCATAAAAATCCTACAAAACAATAGTATTTAAACTTTTCTATAAATAGCCCCTAAAGAATAACAACACTACTTGGGCACAACCCCAACAACACTATGCCCCTGCTCAATCAACTCCTTAGCCAACCTCTTAACATCCTTAAGCTTAACCTTCTCTATTTTAGAATCATGTAAATAATAATCTTCAGCATCCCCCTGCAATTCAGCAAAAACAAGCTCATTCATAACATTAACACTCTCCTCGCTCCTGACTTTCCTAAGCCCTACAACTCTCTCCTTCGCCTCCTCCAAATCTCTTTCATTCATTTTCTCAACATCCTTAAACCCCTGAAGAATTAGCTTCTTAACATCCTCAAATGCCTCCTTCGTCGTCCCAACATAAATCGTATAAATACAGTAGCTCTTCTCGCAATTTATACTGCTCGTGACAGCATAAGCCAAGCCCCTCTTCTCCCTAATCTCCAAAAATAATTTAGAAGACATCCCATTAGCCAAATAAGCATCCAAAACTTCTAAAGCATAAAAATCATCTTCAGAAGGCAAAGGCCCATGAACTCCAAAAACCAAATGCGCTTGGTCCAAATGCTCCCTCTTCTCAATACTCTCTCCGTTCTTCTTCTTAATCTTTCCAATCTTCAATTCCCTCGCCTCCCCCTCAAACTCTCTCTCCAAATGCTCACAAACTTCTTCAAAGTCAGCATCTCCGACAATAGTCACGAAAAAATTCCCGCTCTTGTAATTATTAAGATAATAATCAGCAACAAAATCCCTATCTAAAGAACTAACACTCTCCTTATTCCCGATTATCAACTCTCCAAACGGAGATTCAAACATATTCTTCTCTATCTGCTCCATCGCACTCCTCATAGGATCGTCATGATACATCTTTATCTCTTCTAAAATAACTCTCTTCTCTTTCTCAAATTTTTCCTTATTAAATAAAGGATTCTTAATCATATCAATCAAAATATCAATCCCCTTAAACAAATGCTCACTAGGTAACTTAAACCAATAACTAGTAATCTCATGTGCAGTAAAAGCATTCAAAACTCCCCCTTTCTTCTCTATCTCTCTTGAAATATCTTCATTACTCCGCGTCTTCGTTCCTGTAAACAACAGATGCTCAATAACATGCGCAATCCCTTTTATCTTGGATTCCTCAAAACCAGCTCCAAATTTATTGCTTATGCTAAAGCTAACAACAGGCAGCTCCCTCTTCTCCATAATAACTGTAATACCATTTTTTAACTTCTTCCTAAAAAAAACAGGTTTCATAACACTCTTTAAAACAAACGCTTAATAAACCTTATGCCCTCGACTTTAAATACTCAGGACCAGAATTAACCAACCTAGCACTCTCCCAGGCAGCTTCAATATATTTCCCAAGCATCCTTCCATGCTCCCTTATCTTCCTATCATCTTCCTTTCCAACATAATAAAATCCAAACAAAGAAGGAGACCTATGAAAGACCATATCATCAACAACTCCTCCCTCAACATTAGATACCAAATTGGCTCTAGAATAAATTCTCTCAAACATAAAATTCCTTAAACAACAAACTTAATAAACATTATTGTCCTAAAACACTCATGCCTAAAGAAAAAATCTCTGTATTGCAATGGATCGCCTGGATAATCGGATTTACAGCCCTAGCAGTTCTGATATATGGAATAATAACAGCCCTATTATCTTAAAATGGCAATATCCAACCAACTGCAGATATTGTCACAAATCACAAAGTCCTTGAATTTTTACCTCGGCTTTAAAGCCGAGGTTTGTCTGGACTTTGTGAGACAGCGGCGAAAGCCTCATCCTCGGACTAAACTCCGAGGTTTTCGCTGCTGGATAATAAACTTCGTCATATTTTTATACTTCTCAGTAATATTAATTAAAACTAATCCCCTAAACCAAAAAGACATTATAATATCAGCAATAGGATTATTTAGCTCCTTAATAATAAGTATAATTGCTGCAATTGAAAGACATTTAGAACAAAAAAGTTATTAAGACAAAAACATTTAAAAATAAAATGCCAATCAACGCCTCACATGAATACTATGAAGCTGAAAAAAATTACTTACAAGCACAAACCTTAGAAGATAAAATATACTGCTTAGAAGAATTGATAAAGGTCGCGCCCAAGCACAAATCGTCAGAAAATCTTCTAGCAGAACTAAAAACAAGATTAAAAAAATTAAAACAAAAGCAGGAAAAATCCAAAAAAGCAGGCCCTACGAAAAAAGGAATAAAAAAAGAGGGCTATCAATTCGTCCTCCTAGGTCTGCCAAACTCTGGAAAGTCCTCTCTATTAGAAAAACTGACAAATACCAATCCAAAAATATCAGAAGTCCCTTTCACAACTCAAACCCCTAAAGTAGGAACATTTCAATACAAGCAAATTCAAGCACAAATAATAGACCTCCCAAGCATCGGCTCTCCAAATCTAGATCAATCAATAATAAATACAGCAGACTGCCTGCTTTTAGTAACAGAATCAATAAAAGACTTGGAAAAAATTACACCTTATCTAAAAAAATCAAAAGCAAAAATCCTCATAGTAATAACAAAATCAGACCTTCTCTCTTCAGATGAATTAAGGAAATTAGTAGAACAAGTAAAATCAAAGAAACTAGAAGGCGCAATAGTCTCCGCAATAACAGAACAAGGCATAGATGTCTTAAAACAGCTCCTATTCCAGCAAATGGAAATCGTTAGAGTCTACACTAAACTCCCTCATCAAGAAAAAACAAAAGAACCGATAATCCTCGCAAAAGGCTCAACAGTCAAAGATGCCGCAGAAAAAATCCTCAAGGGCTTATCTCAAAAAATCAAAGAAACCAGAGTAACAGGCCCATCATCAAAATTCCCAAACCAAAAAGTCGGCTTAACACATATCTTAAAAGACCTCGATATAATTGAGTTTCACACGAAGTAATTAGAACACAACAATTTTTATAACTAAACAAGAAATAAAATTTCCATGGGTGAATTCTTAAGAACCTTTAGTAACATAGTAACCTTAGCAGTAACAATATTGGGGATTATAGCTACCTTAGTCTTAGGAATCATAAACCCAATAATCTTTCTAATTCTATCGGCAATTCTGCTCTTTGTAATCTTTGTTGCAGTAATAATATATTTAATCAATAAAATAGAAAGAAAATTAGAAAAAATTGAGGAAAGGTATAAAAGGATGGATGAACTAATAGATATAAGGGCAGAGATAAAAGCCCTAAAACTCAAGAGATGAAAAGAAAAAGGATAAGCTCAGAAGATATACTGGAGATAATGAAAATAGTAATTGCGTTAATAATCGGGTTCATAATAATCAAGGCCCTCCTAACTGCAATTTAAATCACTCTCCTTTCCAAATATTATTCCCTGCATTCCTCTCAATTCTATCCAATAAAGAGCCTTGTCCATGTTGCCTCCAGAATCTCAAGCCCCTGCTTATAACAAGAGGTATTCCTAAAGCAACAGCACTTGCGGCAAGAGTGGTAACAGGCTGTTCACTAAAGTTCAAAGCAAACTGATCAATATAATCCAATGCATTATGCCCATAATTAACAGCCCCTTCAGCCATCTCCCTTCCATATTTCTTAGCAAACTCTCTTGCAGTCATAGTATTTGAATCATAATTCATAGCACTCAAGCGACTTACACTATTACAAACATCAACAGGAAAGCTGATAAGTTTGTAAAAACCACTTCCAACTTTCTCAAGAAAATTTCCTTGAGAGCCAGCAGCCAATATTGCAGAAGGCACGGCAACAGCCTTGGCTAAATATTGAGGTACAATTAGGCCTCTTCTAAGCATATTTTTCGTTCTTGTTTTCATAAATATTAAACCAACAAGCCATTTATAAACCTTTCTATTGTAACTACTTAAAAGAAACAACTATCCATAAGCTTCGCTATACAACTTTCTCAAATTCTTATTAGCCCTAATTGGACTAATCAAATCATTAATCTCTTTAGCCAATGCTTTTTTCAAATCCAAAGGATGAATCTTCTTAGCAACAAAATCTTTTTCTAATTTATCATAACTATCATAAGAAATATCCCCTCCATATTTTCCATCTCGCTGAATAACAAATTTCTTACCATTATCTCCTTTAATAACGAAAATAACATACTTCAAAAAGGCCATTAAGGCATTATTAGAATCTCCGACAATGCAGTTAGCGCGATTAATTTTCTTATTAACTTCCTCTTCACTATCCAACATATCTATTTTACTATTTGAATCGCTAGAACTCATCTTCTCATTAATCAGCCCAGGAATCAAAACATGCATTATCTCTATTCTCCTTCTATATCCTAATTTAGGTAAGTTCTCTCTGGCAAAAACAAAAATCTTCCTCTGATCAGTCCCTCCTAATTGAATATCCACATCCAAATACTCCTCGTCTAATGCCTGCATAATTGGATAAATCAATCCAGCAAGTCTCGGATTATCTCCCATCTTAACAACTTCAGAAGCAGCCTTAATAGCATCCTTAGCGCTGACAAAAGTGCTCATCTTCAAAACATCTTCAAAATATTTTGAATTCAACTGTAATTTGCTACCCTTAACAAACTCTAACTTCTTAACATCTACATTAATCGACTTCAACATTAAAGGAATAAGAGATTCATAATATTTCTGTCTCTTCTCCAAAACATCCCAAGGAACATTATCCAAAGCGGCATGCAAATCAGATATCAATATCTTAACCTTCAAACCCGCTTTCAAAAAATCAGCTATCTTCAATAAAGGAAAATAGTAAGCAATATGTGGGCTTCCCGTAGGCATTGTTCCCCAATAAACAACCGGCTTCTTGCTCTTTCTCAACAACTCTCCCAGCTCCTCCTCTCCAATTATCTCAACAACATTCCTCTTAATCAACTCAAGCTTATCCATCTCCCTAAAACCAAAACCATTAATATAAATCTTTCCTTCTAGAATAAGAAGGAGTTTCACAAACTACTATCCAATTTTAAAATGAGGCGCTACACTTTCATCATCTCCATCATAGGAATCTTCTCCTTATTATTAATCCTAAACTTTCAAAATCCAATTCAAATCTCTTCTCCAAACGAAATAAATTTATTAAAAAATAATCAGCAAATTCTAACAACAGGGATAGTAGCAAAAGAAACCCAAAACAGATACTATAAGACTTTTGTTTTAGACAATTCACTTCAACTAACTTGCCAAAACCCTTGCCCTTCATTCCTAAACAAAGAAATTACAGCTCTCGCCATCTATCAAGAATATAACTCTCAATTAATGATCTTAAAAATCTCATCATCACAAAGTCCTTGAATTTTACCTCGGCTTATATTCCAACTCATAGGTCACAAAACCTTCGGTTTTAACCTCGCACTGAAGACTTCAACTCGTAAGAGTTGAATGTATCAGAGATTTTCAATCTCTGAGTGCGAGGCCTGCTTTGGTTTTGTGACCGCCGGAGAAACCTTCTATTCGTATATCAACAGACTCAATAAAGTAAACAAAATGTCTGTTGATATATTCGGGAGACATAAAAGAAACATTCTATTTTTTATGTCTCACGTTACGAGAATAGAATGGTCTCAAAATCCGAAGGATTTTGAAATCCTCGTAAAGAAAACCTCGAATTAAAATACGAGGATTTCTACGAGCGTTA
>CAZVKQ010000039.1:0-2373 GCA_964626985.1 Candidatus Woesearchaeota archaeon
TGAAAGTTCTTGAGGTCTAGTAAACCAACCGAAAAACTAAGTTGGTTTACTATATGAGAATAGTTTGTTTTTAAAAGTTATTGAGAGATGGTTTTGTGGTTGATGGAATAGAAAATAATTTATCTATAGACGCGCCAGGTATGCTTGCACTTTGTGCACTTGTAGAATTTTGTTTCTGATTCGTCTGATGAGCGGGTTTGCGATGTCCAGAAATATGCTTCTTTGTTCTTGCATTTTGGGCAGGATATTTGGACTATTGGATTTGTATTATCTGATTCTTCGTTTATGATTGCTATTGTTTCGTGCCTTGTTATCTTTTCTGATACGACTGACTTCTTGCCTTTCTTGGGCAGTTTAATGCTTCCGTCAGAGTTGAATTCTAGAGTCATTTTCTCTTTATTATTAGAAACAGGTAATTTAAATATTTGCTTTTTTGAGGCTCTGTTGAAGAAGCCTAGATTTATGTTTATTTTATGCTTTCATTATATAACCAATCACAATACTCTTTATCTTTCTGGGTTTCTAACAAATCACAATACTTCACGCCAGAATCTAATGAATAGGCAACTACACAATTATCAGGACCCGGATTAAGATGTCTATTAAATTTAGATTTTGTTTTTATCGAAAGCTCACAATATGTGCTTGGACTAATCTTATCATGATACCAATTAGATGGTTCTTCCGTTAAACAAAAAGTAGGAGCTAAATTATTATTTAAGTGTTGCAAATAGATTTCATTAAAGGACTCTCCGCAGCTTTTATCTGGGAAAACACCAGAAAAATGAATTATATATAAGAAAAATCCAGCGATTAATAAGATACCAATTACATATAACTTTTTTATAATAACATTAAAATTAATAGCTATATAAGGTTACCGGCAGAAGCCCCGCCTTTCCGGCTCTCTGAAGGGCTCGTAAAATATTAGTTTTAGCCAGCCGACTGCCGGAATTTTTATTGCTGATTTGCCGAGTATTTTTTCCTGTGGTATGCTTGTTTCGTCTGTTTTTAGGACGTTATTGTTCAGTGTTAATTGTCCTGAGTTGTGGTCTCCTTTTGTTCCTATTGGAGATGTTTCAACTATCCTGTGGATTAGAGGGTTGCCTGCAAGTGATTCCTTATTAGGCATGAAGATTATTATGTCTCCTATTTTATAATCTGTCCTGCCCCAGACGAATATTATGTCACCTTTGTTCAGCCCGTTTTTGAACGGAAATTCTTGGAATTGTTCTTCTATTATGTCTTTTGATTTATACCATTCTTTATTGCTTTCCCACCAAGAGCCAAAATCTGCTTCGTGATACATTGAGCATGATTCTACGACGACTAACGGAAGAGGAGAGCTTGTTATTAGAGATAGAATGGGAAAGAAGACGAATTTTATGAATATTATAATTAATACTAAAGAAACGAGCCAGGACTGCCAAGTGTCTTTTTGCAGGAATTTCCAAAATTGTTTTAGTTTGTTCATTGGTGTTAGAAAGCAAGATGGTTTAAAAAGTTTCTTGATGTTTATGGGCAGTTTTTATTTATGTATCCCTGTTCAATTGCTGTTGATGGAGAGATAAAGCATTCTATGTTCTGCTTTTCTATTTGAGGGATTGACGGACAGGTGCAGCTGTATAGCTCTTTTGTTTCTTTTGAGCCGACTGATGTGGCTGCTGAGTTGCATCCTAAGGCGAGGCATTTGTTTGATTCTGCTTCTTTTTCTTTTGCGAAATCTGCAACGAGAAAGACGAATGCCAAGACTGAAGCAATTATTATTGCTATAAATAGAATGACTGCTGTTTGGGTGTTCATTTGTTTATTAGACGAGAAGAGTATTTATGTTTTTGGTATGGCTTTGATTTACTAAATATGCGGGAGAATTGTGAATGCGCCGTGCGGGAATTGAACCCGCGTCTCAAGCTTGGGAAGCTTGAATCCTGCCACTAGACTAACGGCGCTGTTTAATTCTTTTGGAGTTTGAAGTATTCGTAGTTTGCTGCTGCGAATATTAAGAGTATTGCTGAGTCTATTGAGACGCAGTAAGAGCAGACTGCCTTTATTACGAAGAATTGCAGATACAGAAAATAAATTGCGAAAGCGGCTCCTATGTATGCTGTCCAGAGGAAGAATTTGTAGGGGATTTTTTTTATGAAAGCCAGATAATGGATTAATAGTAGTGCTATGGTTGATATTAAACCGAATGTGCTGACTTTGATGCCGAAGATTTGGCTGTATTCAGAATTTCTTACTATTGAGCAGTCTTCTCCAATTATACAGACCTGGCTTCCTGTTTTGTCTTCGTATAATAGATATGCGGCTACTCCTATTGCGATTAGGATTAAAATTGCTATTGCGCTTTTGAAGTATTCCATTTGATTTGTT
>CAZVKQ010000039.1:2473-8017 GCA_964626985.1 Candidatus Woesearchaeota archaeon
TTTAGTAAAGGTTAGCTTTATATATGGATTTTTATTTTGATAATTATGATCGTGTGGCTCAGTCTGGTAGAGCACCGCTCTGATAAGGCGGGGGTCCCCGGTTCAAATCCGGGCACGATCATTTAGAATTGCCCTTGCGTTGCAAATTCAACAAGAAGCTTGTTGTCTGAGATTGAGAAACTTTTCAGCGGGAGTTCTACGGGGAGAGTATTCACGAAGATCTTTTTATCACCGATTGCTTTTATTTCGTAGCCAGATTCTGTTTTTGAGACGAATACGTCGTCTATTGATTCTATCCCGGGCGTGTTCAGCTCATAGATAACTTTATTTCCTAATCTTTTGACATTAGAGCTTGCTGCTGCTCTTGGGAAAGAGGACATTTTTTCTATTTGCTCTGAGCTCATTGGCTTTCTTTGAGGCCTTTTGTTTGCCTGCTGCTGGATGTTTGGACCTATTTTTATTCTGATTCCGTTAGGGAATGTTTTTATTTCTGTTTTTTCAATTTCCTTGAATTGCTTGTTTAGATTTTTCATCAGGCTGTTCATTAGAGAGCTTATTAATTTGTCTGTTATGCCGAAGCCCATTTCCTGCTGGAGAAGTTGATCTTCTTCAAGGTCGCTTTTGCCGAGCATTCCGAAATTTTTGAGCTCCTGCTCTTTGTCTATCAGATTTGAGCCGCAGTAAGGGCAGAAGCTATATTTATCCTGAATTTTTGAATTGCATATTTCGCATTTTATTGAATTCTTTTTTTTCTTTCCGAAAATCATTACTTGATTAAGATATCAGGGGTTTTAAATATTTTGTTGATGATGGGGAATTATCTGAAGACGGCTTTGAACCAGTGGACTTCACCTTGGACGCTTCTTAGAGGGTGAGCGATGTTGAGCTGTATTGGAGGAAGTTTTTTGATTTTTCTTTCGTCTTTTATGAAAGGGATAAAGATTGCGCCGCTTAAGAATCTTAATGCTGCTGAAATTATAAAAACGAATAGAATTGGATTCATGAAGTTGATTGGCGCGAATTTTATAATTGCTCCGCCGATGATTGAGCCGAGGAAAATTCCTAATCCCACGAGGAGATTTGTGTATGCGGCGCAGATTCCTCTTTTTTGTTGCGAGACAGAGTCGTAGGTGAAATTCGTGAATGAGATTATGAGGGCTGCGTTTCCTATTCCCGCGATTAGCTGGGGAATGAATATTAAAGAGAGGGGCGATTTCAAGAGAACCCAGAGGATAGGGGTTATTGCGAACGCAAACGTTCCGATGTAGAATAATTTTACATTTCCGAATTTGTCTGAGAATTTTCCTGCCAGAGGCATTAGTAGGAGATAGAAGACTCCTCCGCTTATGCTGACTAGAGTGAATGTTACATAGCTGAATTGTAAATCCTGAAGCATGTAGACTGCGAAGAACGGCGAGGCGAGAGACATTGAGAAGTAGAAGAAGAAACTGTAAACTGCGTATTTTCCGAAGTTGTCAAATCTTTTTAGGAAACTCCAGAATGAGAAGTAGTAGTCTTTTTTTAGTTTGAGGGGAGGCGAGTATTGTTTTTTGAAATATGCGTATGATATTGTTCTGAATATGAATGCTGTAAAAAATATTACGCTGAAGCCGAACAGCGCCAGACCTTTGGTTTTGAAGGCGTCAAGGACGAATGAGCTGATTAGGACTGCCGCGAGGCCGACTGAGTCTGCTGCTCTTGTTCTGATACTGAAGTATTTTCCTTTATGTTGGGGAGGGACTAAGTCTCCCATCCATGAAAACCAGGCAGGAAATGCGAAGCCCCCGAATGAGACTGATAAAGTAAAGAGAGCTATTAGCAGGTAAGGAAGCGCTAACGGGAGAACTCCTTTCCAAGCCAAGAAACTAAGGCCTGCTATCGGAAGGAATGTCAGAGCTTGTAGCAGAACGAAAGCCATTACTATTTTTTTTCTTGAATGGCGCTCCATTAGTTTTGAGCCGAAGAGCTGTGAGATTGGAGAGGCCAAACCAGACAGAGAATTTAATAGGCCTATTTGGAAAGGGTTTGCTTTTAGAAGAAGGGCGAAAGGAATTGTGAAACTGCCTATGAGAGACAGCGAGAAACTTGCTGCTGCGCCTTCATTTATGCTTCTCTTTAGGGCTTTTTGTTTTGCGCGCTGGAGCCTTTCTGTTGGGGCTTCAACCTCTTTTTCTATATTTGAAATGTCAATTAACGGGTTTGGCATATTTATAATAGAGAAAGTTGATTAATAAAGATTTTTAATGCTTATGCCTGCTGTAGCTTTGGAGAATTTGGGGCGATTTGATTCCAGTGCTCGTAAATTCTATTCAAAACATTTTCACCCATTTGCTTAATTCTTCCCATTGATCTTTTAGTTGAGCGTGGTAAGTAATATATTGCTACAAAATTAAGCCCTTTTTGCGGAGAAGGCTGGATTCTAACTATTCCCTCTTCTAATCTGGCTTTTGTTCTTTTTCCTTGGTTAATTCTTTCTCTTACATTTCTATTTGACTCCAGGATTTCTAATATTGGTTTTGTTAGATGATGGTATTTTTTTGCAAATGCATTGGATTCATATACCAAATCATAGCCCCCTTTATTATAAGCATTTACGGCTTTTTGATAGCTACCTTCCTTATAGGCAAATATGGCTGCTGGGACTGTTTTGTAAAATTGAGAATGAGCAAAAATCACTGCTACTTTTTTTGTTAATTCTTCTTCTCTTTCTGTTAATCTTGTTATTTCTTCTTGTTGGGCAACACATCTTTGAGATAGTACTGGATTGAGATTAGGATTTGTTCCTTGGTAGTCTGCTAATTCTTCCAAGTATCTGCTTAATAATACTGCGCCTGTTTGTGCATGCGCTGCTTCCAATGCTTTTTGTGTTTGCATATTTAATCTTGTCGCCGCTGCTCTTGTTTTTTGGAGCCGCTGCTCTAGTTTTTCTCTAGCTTGTTTTTCTTCCCCTAACTGATATGTTAATTGTGAATTTAATGCGTGATAACGCTCTGCTGTTTCTTGTACTCGTTGGAATTGGTTTTCAATGGCTTGTAATTGTTGGGAGCTTCTTCTCAGATTTAGTCTTTTATTTCTTTTTATTGCTTGGTGAGTTGGGCTTCTTTTTGTAAGGTAAAGCTGGAGCTGTGCTAGAGGTCTAAATAAGTTCCTTGGAGGAATATTCATATTCCGATTAGAAAACCGTAAGGTTTAAATATTTGTATATACGTAATATGTATACAAATTGGGATATAAGATGATAGATATATTTGACCAGAAGATTGTATGCAAGAAATGCGACGAGGAGATGAAGAAGACTTTTGTTGTTAGAAATGGTTTTGAGCTGCGGGCGGTTGAGTGTTCAAAGTGCGGTGATAAGATTGTGCATCCTTCGGATAAGGAGAGGCTTGACCATTTTAATGATTTAAGAGGGAAGACTTTTAATGTTAAGTTAAGAATGGTTGGAAACAGCCACGCTATAAGCATTCCGAAAGAAATAGTAAACTTTATTAACGAGGCACATAGTAAAATTAGGAAGGATATGGATGATATGGTAAGACTTTGCTTTGAGGATTTTGGAAGATTGAGCGTTAGGTTTGATAATGGAGTTAGAACTGTCCGGAAAGATTGGAGGGTTGATAGATGAGCAGGCAATATCTTGAAATTAGGATGACGCCTTTTTGGTTTGGAGGAAGAGAAGTAGTTGTAGGTGGGAGAAGGTATTATGTTAAATCAAATGGTCCTGAAGAGGTAGTTCAACAACGAGTCAGAAATTTTCATGATAATCTCTCTGGGTTATTTGGGATACTTGGAGAGAAAGGAGGGAGGTATAAGTTAACATGGCGAAAGAACAGCAGATAAAACAGGTTAGACTGAAGGTTGTTGAGGCATTACAGGATGATGTTTATAAGGGAATTGCAAGGATTGATCCGCAGTTGATGAGGTCTTTGGGCCTGAACAGAGGGGATATTATTTCTATTATTGGGGGGAGGGAGAGTGTTGCGATTGTTGACAGGGCTTATCCTGCTGATATTGGAGAGGGAATAATTAGAGTTGACGGCTTGATTAGAAAGAATGCTAAGACTAGTGTTGGAGAAGTTGTGTCAATTAGAAAAGCGAATGCAAAACCGGCGGCTAAAGTTACGATTGCTCCTGCCCAGCAAGGAATTGTTATTCAAGGAGATCCAGAGATGTTTAAGAATGGATTGCTTGGGCGCGCGGTTATGAAGGGAGATATAATTTCTCTTGGGGGCGTGCATAGGAGAAGGGATTTGATGAGCGATGGCTTTCCTGATTTTTTTGGGGATTTGCATGAGTTGTTTGGCGGGGCGGGAGGGTTCTCTGGATTTCAGCAGTTGAAATTTGCCGTCGTGGGAACTAGCCCGAATCAGCCGTGTTATATAGACGAGCATACAGAGGTTTCTTTGAATTCAAAGGCAGTTAATATTTCAGAGGATAGTGTTCCTGATGTTGCTTATGAGGATTTGGGGGGATTGAGAGAAGAGATTAAGAAAGTGAGGGAGATGGTTGAACTGCCGTTGAAGCATCCGGAGATTTTTGACAAACTGGCTATTGAGCCGCCGAAAGGCGTTTTGCTACACGGGCCTCCCGGGACCGGGAAGACTTTGCTTGCCAAGGCAGTTGCCAATGAAACTGAAGCGAATTTTATTTTGTTGAACGGGCCCGAGGTAATGTCAAAATTTTACGGAGAGTCTGAAAAGAAAATTAGAGATATATTTGAGGATGCTGACAAGACCGCTCCTTCAATTATTTTTATAGATGAGATTGATGCGATTGCTCCGAAGAGGGAGGATGTACAGGGAGAGGTTGAGAGAAGGGTTGTGTCACAGCTTTTGACAATGATGGACGGCTTGAAGTCGCGAGGGAAGATAGTTGTTATTGGGGCGACGAACAGAATTAATTCTATTGATCCTGCGTTGAGGAGGCCGGGAAGATTTGACAGAGAGATTTCAATTTCTGTTCCTGACAAAGAAGGAAGACTGGAGATTTTAAAAATACATACGAGAAATATGCCTTTAGATAAAAGTGTCAGCTTGGAGAGTTTGGCTGGGAAAACGCATGGTTTTGTCGGGGCTGATTTGAGCGCCTTGACGAAAGAGGCGGCTATGATTGTTCTGAGGAGGATTTTGCCTAACTTGAAGCTTGAAGATGAAGAGCCGATTCCGCAGGAAGTTTTAGACAAGATTGTGATAAAGGCAAAAGATTTTGATGATGCTTTGATGATTGTAAGGCCTAGTGCTATGAGGGAGGTTTTAGTTGAGACGCCTAATGTTTCTTGGGAGGATATTGGGGGGCTTGATGAGACTAAGGAGAGATTAAGAGAGGCAGTTGAGTGGCCGATTAAACATCCTGAGAGTTTCAAGAGACTTGGCATTAAACCTCCGAGAGGAATTTTATTGTATGGCTCGCCCGGAACAGGGAAGACTTTGTTAGCTAAAGCGGTTGCTAAAGAGTCGGAGAGCAACTTTATTCAAGTAAAGGGGCCTTCGCTTTTGTCGATGTGGGTTGGTGAAAGCGAAAAGGGAATTCGCAAGGTTTTTGAGA
>CAZVKQ010000040.1:0-7955 GCA_964626985.1 Candidatus Woesearchaeota archaeon
CCCCAAAATACTCAAATATCAAAAAGTCCTTGCGTATTACTGCGGACTTTAGTCAGAAGATTGTTTGGACTCACCAAGAACTTCAAGTTCTTGGGTGCCATCAAGAACACAAACTTGGTGTTCTTGAGGTTTGGATGCTCGAAGTGTTCCACGCACTAAAGTGCGTGGTTTGTCAAACATTTCGACATTATTATTATTTAATTTACTTCAATAAACAGCTCATTTAATAATTATCTTATCTCCATACAGCATAAAAAACGTTATAAAAAATTCCTGTGCGGAGATACTGTAAAAACCAAAAGCCTTATAACCTTTCTCCCTCTCTAAAAAATATGAAATCGCTAACAGCAATTATTAGAAAAGGAGAAAAACAATTCGTGGCTCTCTGTCCAGAGATAGATGTAGTTAGTCAAGGATACACTATAGAAGAAGCCATAAAAAATTTAAAAGAAGCCATAGAATTATATATAGAAGAAGAAGGGATTCCAGAAAATATTTCTACAAACGAAATAATAGTAACAAGCATAGAGGTAAATCAAGTTGGCAAAGCTACCACACCTATCAGGCAGGGAAGTAATTAAGGCTCTTTCTAAAATAGGTTTTCAACCAAAAAGACAAAAAGGAAGCCATATCTTCATGATAAAACAAACTATAGAAGAAAAAATAATAACAGTAGTCCCAATGCATAAAGAAATAGATATAGGAACATTAAGAGAAATAATTAGACAAGCAAAACTAACAAGAGAAGAATTCATAAATCTGTTATAAACTAAAACCCTTCCTTAAAACTATTCAAAAGCCCTTTCTTCCTCAACTGTCCTATCTGTCCGCCCCTGTATTGATAAACAATATCTGCCTTGCTGTCATCACTTTCCCATATCTGAATAATAACAAAATCTCCGGGGCGAAGCCAAAACTTTCTTCTGAATCTTCCAGGAACTCTTCCATTCCTGCTTTTTCCGTCGGTAGCCCTAATCTCCATTTTATTTCCCCCCAGTCTCTGAACAACAACCCCGATCAACTCTCCTTTTCTAGGAAGTTTAACTCTTGAAGGCACTTCCTCCTCAGACTGCCCGCCATCAACAGAAGACCCTTCTTCCTTCACTTCAACAAAATCACCAAACTTATTTTCTTCTTTCATAAAACCTCTTAGAAAACCGCTCTTTTAAATATTCCCTATAATAAAATCCTGCTCAATTATACAATTTAAAACAATAATTATTTTAAATCACAAAGTCCCTGCATTTTACCTCGGCTTTAAAGCCGAGGTTTGTTCGGACTTTGTGAGACAGCGGCGAAAACCTCATCCTCGGACTAAACTCCGAGGTTTTCGCTGCTGGATAAAAAAAGAATTAAAACCAAAATATTCCTATCCTAAAGAACATAATGTTCCTTATGAAAGATGTAATTATGTAAAAGACTTTTTCAGACGGTTTAACAGATGCAAATAGCAAACCAATGTTTGAACAAGGACTATTCTGTTCTGAACGTAATAGACCATATGGACCAAACAAATTAGCAAAAGTAGAAAGATAAAATTTTCTTAAACAAAACATTTAAATATATTCATACCATAATTATAACATGGTAGAACTAAAGGTTAAACTAGGAGCCAAAGGACAAGTAGTAATCCCTAAAATATTCAGAGAAAGCTTTCATCTATTTCCAAATCAAGAAGCAATAATAAAAGAAAAAGAAGATGGGATACTTATAACAAAAAGTAAGGAAGACCCTATAAAAGTCCTTGAAAAAATAGCAGATATATCCTCAGAAAAAAGAAAGGGAAAGCCGTTTAGATACAACAAAAAAGAATTTTACGAACAATATGACAAAAGAAACAAAAGAGCAGGATTATAAAAAAGAACCTATATATATTGATTCAAACTGCTTCATTTATGCAGCTATAAATAAAGAAAAAATAGGCATAAAAGCAAGAACAATACTGGAAAATATAAAAAATGGCATGTATGAAAAAGCTTATACTTCAACTCTAACGATAGATGAATTCTTATGGAGAGTAAAAAAAGAGGTTGGAAAAGAGTTATCCATAGAAGGCACAGCCATATTCTTTGCTCTAAAAAATCTTGAGTTGGTAAGCATAGACTCATTATTAATTTCAAACGCAATTGAGATTTATAAAAACAATAATTTAGACCCAAGAGACGCAATTCATTTGGCCGCTCTTAAATCAAAGAATACTAAAATAATGGTCAGTTCAGATCCAGACTTTGATAAAATAAAAGAAATAAAGCGAATAGATTTCACTAAATAAACCTTAAATATCTCAATCTCCTAATAAAAAAATGATTCAAGCAAAATTCACCGGCGAGAAAATAACCTCAACATCAACAGAAGCATTCTCCCTATTTGAGAAATCAAGATTAGGAGAAAAAAAGCAAAATAAAATAGAATATTCCTTAGTAGAAGCACTATATTTGCAAGAACAAAATAAAATAAAAATATTCCATAACTCCAAGCTATTATCAGCAGAACAAATCCTAAAAAAAGCAAAGACAAAAGACAAAAGAATAGAAACAAAACTAATTGCCTTCTCAGACTTAAGAAAAAAAGGATATGTTGTAAAAACAGCCCTAAAATTCGGAGCAGATTTCAGAATCTACAAAAAAGGAATCAAGCCAGGACAAGACCACGCTAAATGGATTTTGTATGTAACAACAGAATCTGAAAAAATAAACTGGCACGAATTCGCAGCCAAAAACAGAGTCGCCCACTCAACTAAAAAAAACCTCCTCATAGCAATTGTAGACGAAGAATCAGATGTATCTTATTACGAAGTCTCGTGGCTCAAACCTTAATTCCATAAATATCCCTTTCATTAGAAAAAACAAAATATCCGACATTCTCGCTAGTATGCCTAACTTCAGCATCCAAAGACTGCTCCTCCTCAACTTTAACCAAAACTCCGTTAGATGTCAATTTATCATATCTCAAACCAGCACTATCGCCCCCGTCATAACTCATGATAGAAGCCAAAAACAAAGGCCTATCACTATAGCTCCCAAGAAAATCAACCTTAAACCAATCATGCTTCACTCTATCTCCAGTAAAGCTAAATTCAAAATTCTCGTCAGAAAACTGCTCAACAGCAACATATCCAACATCCTCATAAGCATGAATCCCATTGCTCTTCTCTTCTTCCTGCAATCTAACTTCAAATCCTTTAGAATCAAAATTCCTCTGCCTTGTAACAACTGCCTGCCCCCCGTTATAGCTCTGAGATTGTGTCAAAACAACAGGCGCTGAATCAAACTCATTAGTAAAATCAACTCTCTTAAAATCTTGATTCACAGAGACCTTTCCAGCTTCAATTAAAGCCCCTTCCTCTAACAAATGCCTTCCGCTTTCCAAAACAATATAACTCGCCTCTTCAATAATATGTTTTCCGTCTAAATAATCCCACTCCTCTATCTGAAACTCAAACCTATCAGAAGAAACCTCCTTCAATCTAACATGAACCGGCTGCCCTCCCCTATAACTCAAAGGCTGCATTATAACAACAGGATTCAAATATCTATTCTTCAAATTAACAACGCCCCAAGAATCCCCGTCACTTTGCTCAAAACTAACTCGCCCTGTCTCTCCAACTGCACCGCGCGATACAAAACCGCTTTCCAAACTCCTAACATTAAAACCGTCAGACGCCTCAACTTTAAATTTCAAGCTCTCAAAATTAAAAGCCCTAATATTAAACAAAATCTCCTTTTCAAGATAATCCAAAGAATAAATCTCCCATCTTCCATTCAGGAAAACATAAACATTATACTTCAGCTCGTCGCCGTCAAAATCAAGAGCATCCCATCTTAAAATAAACAACTCGTCTTCAACATGCTCTATTCTCAAATCAAACACTATCGGAAAACTCCTGCTAATCTTCTTTCCATAAACTTCTGAATCTCCATAAACAGCAATCCTATCTGTCCCCAAAGGAACAACAGCAGGAAACACAAAAGTATTCTCAACAAGACCAAAAGAAACGCTCCCAAGCTCCAGCTCTCCTGAATAAAACTTCATTAAATAATCCTCTCCAGTATCATAAATCTCCCCTTCATAATCAACAAGAAAGACAGGGTCAAAGAAAAACTCCCCGTCTAAAACTTCTCCTGAAATAACATAAAGATTCCCCCTATCTTCTGAAGAGCCGGCCCCTCCAATAACCAAAACCATAAATAACAAACAAATAAGCAATAAACTATTTCTCAGCTTCATACCAATATATCCTCCTATTTTTAAAACAAATTCCTGAATCCTCTCCTCCAAAATCTACAGAGTACTGCTGAAAACCTTTTCTTCCAAGCTCGCTCATCAACTCTCTGGGATAAAATAAGCCGGGCAAAACAACAGAAGAGCCGTCGCTAATCTTAACAATATTAGAGCCAGCAGGCACATCAATTAAATTTCCGTCATTTAAGTTCAAAATAGCATAATGCTGATTGTCGCTTAAATCTCTAATAGCCGCATAATCTTTAGAAACAACTCTCTCCCCCTCTGCTTCCTTAAAGCAAAAATCATAAGCATGAAAACCATAAGGCACTTCAAATTTCCTTACATTCTTATCTGCAATAACTCTCTCCAATCCATCTGCCCTCGTCTGAAAATCAACAATATAAACAGCAGGATTAGAGCCCTCACTAATTACTTCAGGATAAACAGACAAAACCACTAAATTATTATAAACTCCCCCTCCTGCTTTCTCTCCTGCCCCAGCTAAAACAAATTTCAAATCATGTAAGGGATTTCCATATTCAGACAAAGGAGAACTCCACAGCTCCAGCTTATCCTCCTCCCCTTTGTATTGCAGAAACAATTTGCCTTCATATGAATCAGATTCATATACAGCATAGGGCTTCTCCGTATTTTCTCCCCCATAAGCAGCAACCTGTGCCCTTGAAATTCTTCCTTTAGTTGCTTGAGTAAAATTAATTCTGCTATCACCGTTTCCGCACCCTCCGCTAAACCCAATTCCAATTGTGCAGATCCCTGCTAACAGCGCCTCCAAACATTTTTTTCTCATGGTGTTTTAAAAAACTTTTTCAGGCCCCCAAAAAGTTTTGAGTATTCATAACTCTTAATCCATATATTGGGAAAAGTAAGTTCGTCATTAATTAAATTAAAAAAAGCAGGTCCCATGTTGGTTCCAACTCCAATCAAATCAGGATTATTATAAGGCATATCAAAAGCAGATGCTCCATTTGGCGGCTCTCTCTTCTCATTCCATATATTTATCCTCGGCGAGCCATTCTCATCAGCACCCACTATACTGGAATCATTGCAAACATTGACATTATACTGCTCCTGACACCATCCATCATAAGTCAATAACTCAACCTTATGTCCCATCTCTCCAGTATATATATGTCCAAATTCGTGCAGAACAGTTTCAACACCAGCCCTATTTCTCACAAGCATTACTTTATAATGACTGCTCAAGGAATTAGGCCTTGAAGTTTCCCCGCTCAATTCAATCATCAAATTATCGTCAAGGACAACGCCAATTAACAAGTCAAGATTCTTTGATATTCTTATCTTCTCAAGCTCCTTCCTGAATCTTTCCCTAACTTTCGTAGTTGTAGAATCACTAAAGTCATCTTTATTATAATACAAAACAATTGAAGGTAATTCACTAATGCTCGTCATCTTCCCTATCAAAGGCGAGCCAGCAAACATAAAAGCAAATTGCTTCTCAATAAGCTTCTCGTCTTCTTCATCAAAAACATTTTTCGGATTTGTTAAATCACTAATCACAACATATCCTATATTATAAACATCCTTCTGCTCCCAGACTTCCTTGTTGAATTCAACACCAATCCTGTTATTAAACTCATCACTCTCCTTGACAGCACCGTTTCCATCAGAATAATAATCAATAGTAGCTTCATAAGTATATTTCCCTGCATCAGACAAGGTCAAAGTAAAAATATTAACAGAATCATTTCCCATCTTCGCCTTTTTTAACAAGTCGCTGGCAGAAACTCCAGGATAAATCTCAGCAGTCGGATTCAGCTTCAAATCACCTCTATCAAAATATTTTATAACCTTGTCAACGCCATTAGAATGCACTATTTTCTTCTCTAAGGTTTTCTCGTCTCTGATCTCAACTTCAACAAAAGTTCCCCTATCTAATTCATCAATTAAAACAGAATCAATCCCGGGCCAAACCCTGATTACCTCTGGCTTGTTTGCAGCCAATGTAGTCCCGGAAATAACATTATAAGCATCAGACTGCTCAACTCTCAAGTCAAAGCCCGGAATGCTGACCGAACCAACCTCTATATCAAAACCATCTAAAACATCACTGACTTTTACTTCAGCCCTGACAAAATCTCCCGGAAAAATCAGCTCAATCGGTATAAAACTTATGCATTCCTCGTCTTCTCTGCACTGAATTGAGAAATTATATTCATAATTCCCGCGCCCATACTGCTCCCCAAAGGGAAAAAACCTCGCGTTAATTTCAACGTCAAAAACTTCATGCTCCTCGTCTAGATCAGAAAATTTGACATTCACAAACAAAACGTCTGAAAAAATATCGCTGTATTTAACCCAGTCATCAACGCTGTAAACCTCAAAATAATTAGGCCCAACATCAATACTCTCTATTTCAGGATATCTATTATAAACCTCAACTTCTTTCTCGCCCCACTCTCCCCAATTCTCTCCATCAAAAGCTATCATCTTGCAGATTATCGTATCTCCTGCTCTCGTATATTCATCAGGAATATATAACTCTGTCTCGCAAACTAAGTCTCCGCACCCCTCAACAAAAGAATAATCTCCTTCTCCACTGCCTCCCTCAACTAAAACCTCAACTTCAGTAATAATATCTGCGTCTTCATCTCTGGCAGAACCTATGCAATCAATGTCCTGCTCTGTATTAACACTAACTGGCTCAACACTAACGCTGACAGCAGGAGGCGTATTCGGAATGAGCTCGCATTCATCAAGCTCCAGTTTAACAGAGCATAAAGGGCCTTCAAGTTTGTCATTAAACAATATCCCTTTATTGTCAAAATAACCCGCAAAAACAAGCCTGTTAGATGAAGGCCCCAACTCAAACTCAATACTCTCCTGTCCAGCTAAATTATTGAAATAAATCTCATGTGTACACATATAATAAATTTCAGGACTAATAAAAAAATCTTCTCCTTCATAAAAGCCATTGTCAATAACATCGTCTCTGCTGCAATACAAAATTTCTCTGTCCAGATTCAAATAATGCTCGCTGGAAGAAGCGCCCGCAGCCCCGTCGCCCCTAACCACACTCCCAGAACAGATATCATAATGCATTGGATTAATATTTTCAACATTCCAGCTTGCAACAAGTCTGCCTTTTAATCTCGCAAATCTCTCTTCATTAACAAAGTTGCAGTTAAAACTTCCCTTTTGCTCCTCCCCTTCTGTTCCTCCAACCCCTCCGCTCAAAACACACTCTCTCCCGTTGCAAACCCAGCTTGAAGAGCCGTCAGCTCCGTCTATCACGCAGTTGTCAAAAACAATATCTTCGCAGCCCAAATTTTCAAAACTAGAATCAATAAATCTCTCTCCCCCAACAAGAGAAAGAGTAATAACTAAAAACACACCTCCCATCAAAGCCAATATAGGAGTATGCCAACTTTGCATTAAAATAAAAGAGCCGTATAACTATAAAAATCTTTGCAAGTCACAAAACCCTCTGGGTTTTTAACCCCACACTAAAGACTTCAACCTACCTCAAGTTTTGAACTATTCCAACTTCACTGAAGTTGGAAGATCCAAGAGCAAAGCTCTTGTGAGCCTAGAAACTTTTGTTATCTTCATACTCCATAAGTTGAAGAGACAGAGACCCTGTCTCTGTAAAAGTTTGTAGGTTGAATGTATCAGAGATTTTCAATCTCTGAGTGTAGGGCTTGTTCGGGTTCATCAAAGACTTCAACTGCTTAGCAGTTGAATGTATTAAA
>CAZVKQ010000041.1:0-7868 GCA_964626985.1 Candidatus Woesearchaeota archaeon
CTTTATTATTCCTAAAGAGATGATTGAGAGGAATAGTGGAAAGATTATTCCTGCTGGAATTGGCTTTTTGAATTTGTCTTTTGGTCTGAAGCCGAATCTTTGAAATGTCCAGAATTCGTGCTCTACATTCGCGTCTAAGGCATTCGCTGTTATTTTTTTTGCTATTATTGGAACTACGATGAGAATTATTGAGAAGACAAAGAGCATTGGGATTTTAGCGTATTGGAGTTTTATTATTTCTTGGAAGGAGATTATTATTGCGAGGATGATTATTGCTGCTATGATGTGCTTTAGTTCTTTTAGGTTCATGTTTTTAGTAGGAGGGAGTTAGTTATAAATGTTATTGGGAATCTTTTCCTTCGTGCCATTGAAAGTGGCCATGAGGTTTCTTATCAACTTCTGATATTTTATTTTGAAGATGAATTAAATACCCTCCAAGGGTAAATGTTATTGTTAGATTAACTATTACAAATGCTAGGATAACTTGTTCAATTTCCCAAGAACCGCCTATAAGAATTTTGATTATTTGATATATTATAATTATTGCTAAGATATAAGCAAATATCTGTGCTATTATTGACAATGTTTCATATATTTCTGCCATTCTAATAATATATTAAGGTTATGAGAAGTATTGTTGCAAGAACTATTATTATCAATAGGACAATCATGGTTATTTTTAGAAATATCTGGCCAAGGTTCATTGTTTTGTAAGGGTAGATAGATTTTAAAATAGTTTGTTTCTTGGATTTATATGGATTACAGCAGACCAATTAAATTCTTCGGTTACTTAATTGTTCCGCTGCTTCAAGAATTCTTACTGTTGAATTCTTGACAGCCATCAAGAACTGAAAGTTCTTGAGGTCTAGTAAACCAACCGAAAAACTAAGTTGGTTTACTATATCCAGAATTGTTTTATGGAGTGAATATTGGAAGGATTCCAAAGAAGAGAATTAATTTTCCAGAGGGAGTTATTAGAGTAGATGGAAGAATAGATTTTGGGGAGCTAGAAGGACTAGTTTCAAAAATTGGGTTGTTTACTTTTATTGGAGATGATGTAAAATGTTCTGATTTTGGACTAGGAAGAGAGAGTTACGACCGTGATAGTATCCAGATTGGTTTGAAAATAAATAGTACTTATGATTCCGATACTAAGGTTGATGGTAAACATGCGAAAATTAAAGAATGTACTTTTTTTGATGTGAATCAAATTATTGCTTTGAGACAAAACCCTTCAGAATTAATTGCTGGCTTGAAGGAAATTGGCTTGGATGTAATGCTAAAAGAACTAGCTCGCTATGGAGTTGAGTTGACTGATCTTATTTTCTAATTATGCTTTTGCCTATATATTTTGGTGAAGCATAAAGTATAAATAGTGATTTGGTTATTTTTTATGATGTTGAGGGTAAAGAAAATTAGCGAGATTCTTGGGAAGGATGTTTATACTTCTGACGGGGATTTCTTCGGACATGTTGAGGAGGCGAATTTAATGGATAATAAGATAGATGGATGGAGGATTAGGGTTGGGAGCGGGTTTATGAATGTTTTCGGGGGGGCGAAGGGGGTTGTTGTTCCGCATCAGTTTATCAGGGCTGTCGGAGACATTATAATTGTCAACAAGGGAAGCTTGCCTTCGCGCGAGGATGGTGTTGGTGTTTCTGCAGAGCTGGCTAGTGTAGGGGCTGATGAGTTTGTTTGAGGATGAGATAATTATGAAACTGGGACTTTGGCGCCTCTGGTAGTCTAGGGGAGAGCACTTTATTTATAGGGATGTTAAGCCTGATTTGGATAGATTATATGTGGTGCTGGCGATGAGCGAGTTTGAGGCGATGTTTCATATTGTTATTAGGATTTTCTGAAGAAAGGTTTAAATAATTTAGTTATTAATGGTTAGTATGGCAGAAGGATTTGGGGGTACGATATTATCCAGCCCGTTGTTTATAGAGGTGATATTGCCTTTCTTGTTAGTGTTTGCTTTAGTCTTTGCTATTTTGCAGAAGAGCGAGATTCTTGGAAAGGGGAAAAAGCAGATTGATGCCATTGTTGCCTTAGTTATCGGGCTGATTTTTATTGCTTTCGGGCAGGCAGTGGGGGTTGTGATTAATCTGATTCCGATTTTGGCCGTCAGTGTTGTTGTTTTGTTAGTGTTTATGCTGATTTATGGGATGGCTTTTTCACAGGGGGATTTCAAATTGCATAAGGGAATTCAGTGGGTTATTTTTGCTTTGGCGGCGATTGTTGTTACTGTTGCTGTCTTGATTTTTACAGGGAGCTGGGATTATTTAGTTGATTTGCTTTTGTTTGAGGGAGAGGATTCTGGATTATTGACTAATATAATTTTTATTGCAGTTATTATTGGAGCTATTTTGATTGTTGTTTTGCCTGGGAAGAAAAAGGAAGAGAAGAAGGAATAGGGTTATAAACTAAGGGCTTCTTGAATTTTTATGATTAAGCAGATAGTTGTTATGCAAGGATACTCTAGAGTTGTCAAGCCAGTTTTGTTTAGGTTTGAGCCGGAGAGAGTTCATTTAGGTTTTATTAAACTTGGCAAATTATTGAGCAGGAGTTTTGTTTTAAGGAGCTTTGTTAGAAGGTCTTTTAAATTTGAAGATGAAAGATTGGGCCAGAATATTCTCGGGATTAGTTTTAAGAATCCTGTGGGGCTTTCTGCCGGCTTTGATAAAGACGCTGAATTGATTGGTATTATGGGAGATGTTGGGTTTGGCTTTTCAGAAGTTGGGAGTGTTACAATGAATTTCTGCGAAGGAAATAATGGGAGGAGGCTGGGGCGGCTTGAGAACGGCTTATGGGTAAACTTGGGATTGAATAATAAAGGAGCTGATGAGATTTCTTCTAAGTTGAAAGAGAGAAACTTTGAGATTCCTTTTGGAGTCAGCGTTGCGAGGACAAATTGTAAGGAAAGTTCAGGGGTTGAGGAAGGGATAAAGGATTATGTTTATAGTTTGAAAAAATTCAAGGATATTGGGAGTTATCTTGTTTTGAATATTAGTTGTCCGAATGCTTTTGGGGGCGAGGCGTTTTCTAATCCTGTTTTGTTTGAGAAGCTGATTAGAGAGGTTGATAAGCTTGGAATTCAGAAGCCAGTTTTTGTGAAAATTGGGGCTGACTTGTCTTTTGAGGAGGTTGATAAAATTATGGAGATTTCTTTTAGTCATAAAGTTGATGGATTTGTTATCAGCAATTTGACTAAGAATCATGGGATTGGGCGAGGTGGGCTTTCAGGGGGTTTTGTTAAGGAGAGAGCTGACGGGCTTTTAAGGCACGCTTACTTGAAGAATGTTGAGATAGGGAAGAGATTTGTTTTGATTGGCGTTGGAGGGATTTTTAATGCAGAGGATGCTTATATTAAGATTAAGCTTGGGGCTAATTTAGTTGAGCTGATAACCGGGATGATTTATAGAGGGCCAGGAGTTATTGGAGAGATTAATAAAGGGCTTGTTGAATTATTGGAGAGAGACGGTTATGGAAATATTGGGGAGGCGGTTGGTTCTGCAGTTAAATGTTAGGATATAAATAATAGATCTGTTCGGCGCAAATAGCCCGCACCACGGAGTTCGTGATGTGTTTGAAAATTTCCAAAGGAAATTTTCTGTGCGCCGAATTAACTTGGTTTAGAAACATATATAAATGAATTTTGATTGCTAGAGTAATGGTGTTTAGTATTGAAGAGTTGATAGCGCAATGGGAGGTGTTTGGAGTATTTGACTGGCTTCTTCCTTTCTTGCTGATTTTTGCTGTTGTGTTTGGGATTTTGACTTCTACCGGGATTTTGGGAGGGAATAGGGGGACTAGTATGATTGTTGCCTTAGTGATTGGATTGATTTCTTTAAGAGTTGGGTTTGTGCAGGCGTTTTTTGCAGAGCTGTTTCCTAGATTTGCAGTAGGTTTAGCTGTTTTGATGGTTGTTGTTATTTTAGGAGGATTGTTTTTTACAGGGGATTCTGCAAAGGGATGGTTTATCGGGCTTTCTGTCGGCGGAGTTGTTATTGGGCTTGTTGCAGTAATATTTACTTTTGATGAGTTTAACTGGTTTGGCAGCTTTTTTTGGCAGGATAATATAGGGATAATTATTGTCGGGATTTTGCTTTTAATTTTGATAATAGCGATGTTCGTTACTGCGGGGAAGAAGCCTCCTGCTAAAGAGCTTAAACTGCCTCTTGAGCCGTTTAGAAAGATGATGGGGGGATAAATGGCTGTTGATGTTTCAGGATTTGCTTTGATTGCGCCGATTTTGGTTTTTTTGTTAGTTTTTATTATTAGTTATGTTGTTTTGCTGAAGACCAAGATTGTTGGGGAGGGCAAGTGGGTTTTAGCCTTTATCTCATTTATTATTGCAAGTATTTTTGTTTCTGCCGGGGGAGTAGTTGAGCTTGTACAGACTGTTGTACCGTGGATGGCTGTTCTGCTGATATCATTATTTTTTGTAATGTTGTTTTTGTTTTTTATGGGAAAGGAAGTTAGCTTTTTGCAGAAGCCAGTCGGAGTTGCTGTAATTATTATTTTTACTTTGATATTTTTAGTTTCTGGTTTTGTTGTTTTTAATGATAGTATTGTAAATTATCTGCCCGGGCCTGGATATGGGGCTTCTGGTGATTTGGAGGTTTTGACATTCTTGGATTGGCTTTATTCCGGGAGAGTTGCAGGGGCTATTTTGCTTATTGTTATCGGGGGTTTGACTGCGTGGATTTTGGTGAGGGGGAAGAAATAGAAAAATTTATAAAGTAAGATAATCTTACTAGTCTATGGAGATTGAATTAACTAAAGTTAGCAGTAGGGGGCAGGTAGTTATTCCTCAGAAGGTTAGAGAGAAATTGAGGATAATTGAGGGTGAGACTCTCGCGGTTTCTGTAGAGGGCGATTTAGTGGTGTTGAAGAAAGTTAGTAATCCTTTAGAAGAGGATTTAGAAACTATACAAGATATAAAAGAAGCATGGGAAGAGATTGAATCAGGGAAATATAAAAGATTATCAGGCGAAGACTTCTTGAAAGAAATTGAAAAATGGTAGAGGTTATCTATACGGAGAAATTTGAGCGTGAATTTAAGAAGGCAGATAATTCTATGAAAGATAAAATAAAGAAGCAGATAAAGAAAGTTATTGAAAATCCTATGGTTGGCAAGCCTCTAAAATATGATTTAAAAGGCGAAAGAACAATTTATGTTAAACCTTTTAGAATTATTTACTCTTTTTTAAATAATACTATTTACTTTTTGAGGTTTGAACATAGGAAGGAAGTTTATGATAGATAATTTTATGGTTTCCTAGACGGTTTTTTTGATATTGCCTTGAATGTTTTTTGTGTTTGGACGAGTTCTTTTTTTATGTCTTCTACATTTGTTACATAGTCGCCGACTTTTTGCAGAATTGATATTTGTAATCTGTCTATGATTTTTTCTATTCTTTGGAGTCTTGTGGAGATGTTTTCTATTTGGGATGCGAAAGTGTTTTTTGTGTCTAAGACTTTTTCTATCTGGTTTTTTATAGGGGCGATTCTTTCTGTGATTGCCTGCTCTGCTATTTCGTTTATTGTGTCTGTGCTTAGAGACTGGTATTGATACTGGTCTGGATAAGATGGGTATGGCTCGTATTCATATTGCTGTTCAGGATAGGGCTGCTGGATTTGATACTCTTGTTGAGGCTGTTCCTGATACTGCTGATTGTTTTCTTGCGGTTCTTGTGCCATTAGAGAAGGCTGCATTCCTTCTTCAGAGATCTCTTGGGTTTGGGGTTTTGACGGATATTGTCCTATTATTTCATCTTCGTGATAATTCTGGACTGCGTCTTTTATCTGTGATTGAGAGATGACAGAGCTTATTTCATTATTTGAGAGACCCATTCTTTTTAGTTCTGACTTTATCTGCTCGTCTGAATTTCCCTGTTCTCTCATTCTTTTTATTTCGTCTATTGTTCCCATAGCCCACACCCCTGCCGACGGCGGGTTTTATCTCCTCAACAAGTCTAATTGCCTTTGGAGTATTTCCAATTCAGATTTTCTTGCTGTTTTTTCCAATTGCTCTGTTATGCCCTGGACGAATTCTTTCAGTCTTTGATTGTCTGCTTTTAATTGGATAATTGTTTTTTTCATTTCCTGCATTTCTGTGAATGAGCTTTCTCTTTCTTCTATCAAAGATTTTCCTATTAGCAAGACTCTGTCTCTTATGATTCTTTGTTTTTCTTCTATGTCTCTAAGTCTTGTGTTTGTGTCTGATAGGAACTGCTGTGCGCTGTATTGGTAATCTTGCTGGTCTGCCATCTTTTTTATTAATTTAGGAGGGGTTTGGGGTTTAAATTTGTTTTGGCTTTGATAGAAATGTTTAATTAATAGATTGTTTAGTTTAAAATAGGGCACAAACTTTTGAAGCTGTGTCTTATTGGGAAATTGGACGATAAATTTGAGGCGGTTTCGTCTCATGCGAAAATAGGACAACTAATTTAGTGAGGTTTTGTCTTATTGGAAAATTGGACAATCAGTTGAGAGAGGTTTTGTTTATACTAAGAAGATGGTATTTGAGAAGGATAATACGCTATACGCGACAGAGATTCAGAGAATGCAGGGAGAGGACGTTATGTATGTTAATTTTATGAAGGCTCCCTTTATTCCCTCTATAGCTGATAATCCGAGCGTGATGGCGAGAGTTGTCGGGCTTTTGAGCGAGAATCCGAGTGTTTCAAGAATTATTTTTGTCCAGCAGAGGAATTATAATTATGATTCTGAACAGGTTTTATTGCTGAGCGAGATTGCCAGAATTTACAGGTTTTGGATGAAACAGGAAGAGGTTCTAAGCCCTGAAAAGATGAGTATGTTCGGAAATGTTCCGGAAGTCAGAGGGGATTTGAGCTATCTTCTTGCTTTGCTTGTTCAGAATCCTATAAGCTGCTATAAAGAGCTGAAAAAGAGGATTGACGACTTGAATATCCAGAGGGGTTCTGGGGAAGTTGTTAACAAGGCAGGGCTGATTAATTACAGCAGATTGTTGAGCAGGTTTTTGTCCATGCTTGAGGATACTAAGCTGATAAAGAAGTCCCATGAAATGATTGGAGATTATGGCATTAGTGATAGGGAGATTTATAAAAATATTTTCAGGCCGAATATTCTTCCTAATTTTACTTTTACCAGATTAGTTGCGCAGTTTCCAGAGGATGCTGAATTAGTTGACCAGTATGAGCTGGAAGTTGATGGAGACGAGATTGTTGTTACCATATTGAGCAGGGAGAACGAGAGCAAGTATTTTTATCATATAATGCCTCCGGAATATAGTGTTCATGAGGAATTTCACAACTTGTTGAATCTGGCGAGGAATGTTATGATTGAGCACAGGCCTCAAGCAGAGGAGTTTACAGACCCTGAAAGGACGAGGCAAGTTTTCTTTAATGTTGCTAGGGATTTAATTTCAGAACTTGCTAAAAACAAGGGACTTGACGTTAGCAATAATGAGCTTGAGAAACTGGCTAGGATTTTAGTCAGGCATACTATTGGATATGGGTTGATAGAGGTTTTGCTTAGCGATAATAAACTGCAGGACATTGTTTTGAATGCGCCGATTGCGCAGAATCCTGTTTTTGTAAGACATGAGAAATATGACGAGTGTGTTACTAATATTATTCCTAGTTATGAAGATGCTGATTCCTGGGCTGCTAAATTGAGACTGCAATCTGGGAGACCATTGGACGAGGCAAATCCTGTTTTGGATACTGATTTGCTTTTTAGCAATGCAAGAGCGAGAGTTTCTGCTATTACTCAACCATTGTCTCCAAACGGATTGGCTTATGCTTTTAGAAGACATAGAGACCAGCCGTGGACATTTCCATTGTTTATTAATAATGGGATGATGAATTCTTTTACTGCAG
>CAZVKQ010000042.1:0-7842 GCA_964626985.1 Candidatus Woesearchaeota archaeon
TCCGAGGATGAGGTTTTCGCCGCTGTCTCACAAAGTCCGAACAAACCTCGGCTTTTAAGCCGAGGTAAAATGCAGGGACTTTGTGATTTGTAATGTGAATAGGTAGAAGGAAAATATATTTGCCATTAATCCGATTATGAATGGGACTAATATGTCTTTTGATGTTATTTCCATGTTAGAATAGTTTTGGTTTAATTAATAAATATTTATGTTGGGTATTTTACAGTTTATCTGTCATTTTTTGTTTGGTATGTTGTTCTTGGAGTGTATTTTGGATCTGTTTTTCTTTGTAGTTGTTGTCTTTGGATTTGATGTTTATCTTGAGTATTTCTGTCTCTGTATTGTGAGATGTGTCTTGGTTTTGTTGTCATTGTATTTTGTTTTGTTGATGTTTCTTTACTGAAGTGCACCCACCCACAACCACCCAGATACTCTCGCTGGTTCGCGTTGCTCACCAGCGAATTATTGATAGCACTTCAGTATTTTTAGGCTTTTTCAACAGAGTTTATCTTTTTGAACAGAATTGGGGCTTTTTTAATTTTTGTTGTTTCTAGAGGATTTTTTAGTGTTTTTAGTGAAATTTTGAAGTTGAAGATTTGTGCGATTTTTTCTGCTGTTTTTGGAATGAAGGGGCTTAAGAGGATTGCTATGTCTTTAACTGCGTTTGCTGTTTCATAAAGGATTTTTTTATTTTTTGTCTTCCATGGCTTGTTTTTTTGGACGAATTCGTTTGTTTTGTCTATGAAAGAGAAGATTTCGTTTAGTGCTTTGTCAAATTCTAAATTTTCTAAACTAGAGGTTAATAAGCTAACTAATTTTTTTGAGTTTAAGGATTTAGTTTCACATTTTTCCAAGCCGTATTTTTCTGCCAGGGTTGAAACTCTTGAGACGAGGTTGCCGAGCTTGTCTGCTAATTCGGAGTTGTGTGCTTCTATCAGGGATGATTCTGAGAAATCTCCATCTTTACCAAATGGAGCTGCTCTTAGCAAAAAATATCTTGCTGTGTCTGTTCCTGCTATGCCTATTAAATGGTCTACTTTAATGGCGTTGCCTGCTGATTTGCCCATTTTTTTATTTAGGACTGTCCACCAACCGTGAGCGAATACTTTTTTTGGCATTGGCAAAGAGGATGCTTTGAGCATTGCAGGCCAGTATACTACATGAAACCAAAGAATGTCTTTTCCTATGATGTGGACATCTGCCGGCCAGAATTTTTTTAGGTCTTGAGAGGTTGTTGGGGTGTAATAGTTTAATAGTGCGTCAAACCAGACGTAGGCAACGTGCTTTTTATCAAATGGCAATGGAATTCCCCAGTTGAATGATGAGCGAGAGATTGAAAGGTCTTTGAGCCCTTCATTGACTCTGTTGATTATTTCCTGCTTCCTGTATTTTGGGGAGATGAAGTCTGGATTTTTTTTGTAGAGGTTTAGAAGGAAATCCTGATATTTGGAGAGTTTGAAGAAGTAAGTTTCTTCTTTTAATTTTTCTAGTGGTTTCTCATGTATGGGGCATTTTAAATTAGGGGCTTCTGTTTCTGTATAGTATGCTTCGCAGGAAGTGCAGTAAAGCCCTTCGTATTCGCCTTTGTAGATGTCTCCTTTGTCGTAGACTTTTTGGAGGATTTGTTGTACGACTGTCTCGTGATCAGGGTCAGTTGTTCTTATAAATTTATCATAGTTTATGTTTAGCTTTTTCCATGCTTCCTTGAATTTTGGGACTATTGTGTCTATGAATTCTTTTGGGGCTTTTCCTTTTTCTTTTGCGGCGTTCTGGAGTTTTTTTCCGTGTTCGTCTGTTCCTGTTAGGAAGAAAACTTCTTTGCCGAGGAGCTTGTGCCAGCGTGCGAGAGCATCAGCTGCGATTGTCGTGTATGCATGTCCTAAATGAGGTGTATCATTAGGATAGTAAATTGGTGTTGTTACGTAAAATTTGTTTTCTGGCATAGATAGAAATAGATTTTAAGGTATTAAAAATTAACTGAGTTATTGAACTGTTATGTAAAAACTATTTTTTACAATAATTTATCTTTTTTCAAAAAACATCCGTTCATGACTAAATATTTTTCTTTTAAAAATTTCTGTTTGATCATTGTAATATATAAAAGCCAATTGCGCTCTAAAATCTGGATCTAATAGCTTTGGAATAAGTTTTATAAAACCTTTGATTGCTTTTAAGGTTTTAGTAGGAGAGGTCCAGACAGAAGACCAAACACCCCAACCCTTCAAAGTCTCGATATAGTCTAATCTCCCATTATTGTTTGATATAAATTTAAAGTAAGGTTTAGCACATTCTATTAATTGATCTTTTCCAGTAGGAAGCCAAGAGCCGGGATAAAATTTAATTGCTCTAGCTAATATAAGCTCCTCAGAATCCTTGTGTGCTTTTAAGCTAAATTTATCCGGATTCGGAACCTTTTTACCAAAGACCATTGTTTGAAGATAAAGCCGTCCGCCCTTAGGTAAAACATCATAGCAGAATTTAAAAAATTTCTTGTAAATTTCTTCTTGCTTTCCTGCTTTAAATTCATCAATAGAGCAAAAATGCTCTAAAGCACCTATAGAGATTACTCCATCAAACTTTCCTATATTTTTAGGATTTATTGTTTTATAATTCTGTAATTTTGAATTTAAACCTTTGCTTTGACAATATTTGTTCTGCGCGCTTGATAGGGTAAGTCCCAAGCATTTGCCTCTTTGCTTTCTAATACTATTTAACATTGGACCCCAACCACAGCCAATATCTAGGATTCTGTTTCCATGCTGAAATTTCAATCCTTTTAGAATATATTTGTGCTTGTCTTTTTGAGCTTGTGCAAGTGTTTTACTAAAATCTCCATTGTAAAAAGCGCAGGTGAAATCCGCATAATCACCCAATCTTAGAATATGAAAATAATCTACCCAATCATACATTGCTTCTATTTCTTTCTGATTTGCCATGGATTTAAGGAATTACGAATGTTTTTAAACATTACAATTATAAGAATGAAGAACTACCGCGTTGATACTTGCTTTTGGTATTGTTGTACTAAAGATTGGAGAAACTAATAGTTGTTCAACTCAATTTTTTCAGAAATCTTTCCTTTTATGATGGTTCATTGAATCCTTATAAGAATTGCATTCCTGGAGCGGAGTTTTGCCAGTTGTATTCGTGCATGGATTTTTCTGCCTGCTTAGTTTGGTATCTTTTTCCTTTTTGTTTTACGAAGAAAGTTTGTTTGTTTCCATATTTCTTCCGGGCATCCATTAAGATTGGGTTTATTTCCGGGAACGATAGAGGCCTTGTTCTTGTATGTCCTGCGTTGTCTATTGTTTCTCTTATCATTGCATCATATATTGCTGATAGATATAAACGGAGCATTGGCTCTGTGAATAAGGGAAATGGCTGAGGGATTATTAGTCTTGTTTTTTCGTAAACTTCTCTTGAATAGGCCACATGTGCTGCTACATCGTGAGGGCAGTATGTTACTGATTTTCTGAACCTGAATCCGAAGTTTCCTCTTTTGAATCCACATTCGTGTCTTGTTGAGAACCTCATCCATTCTACATGTCTTGACGGGTCTTTTGGGTCTGTGAGATGTTCTAGAATTATATCATGCTTTTCTGCTCCGCTTCTTGAAGGAACTAAAACTCTGGCTGCTCTTAAATGCGAGTCTTTTGCATGATATTTTCCTTTTCTTATTTCTATTTTATCTTGGATGTTTTGAGATTTTCTGGCAAACATTTCTAATCTCCTTCCTTCTAAAACCATCCACGGCTGGACTATGTGGGTGTAGCCTTCTGGGTCTGTCCAGTACCATCCTACGTATTGATTAGGGGAGTGTGTAAATCTTTCATTTGCTTCTATTAGTGCTTTTAGTGGATCCCACTTTCTTTTTATAGATTCTCCTACTCCGTAAGTTCTTAATCTTATTAAGGGGCCTCTTTTTGAGAAGTTTTGTGCGCTGTAATATTGAGGAGCGCCTGATTCGTCTCTTGGGATTATATTTACATCTTGCGTTATTAAGATTGTTTCATCATCTCTTCTTTGCTCTAATGCTGGGACTATATCTTGGAATGATGATACTTCTACGATATTTCTTCCTCTATTTATATCTCTTATTGTTGATGGACGGGAGAAGATTGTTCTTCTATTGTCTACGATTTCTGCGAGTGTCATTTATTTTTATTAGGAGAGCTGTTTATAATCTTTGTTATTCTGAAGAGTAAGGTTTTTAAACCGATTTTGAGAGAGATAAGAATGGTTAGAGGATTGTCGCATTATTTGAAGCAGGCGTGGCGAGAGCCGGACAAGGAGCTTGTTAAGAGCAGAATGATAGCTTGGCGTGCTGGGAATGCTATTGTTAAAGTTGAGAGACCTCTTAGATTGGATAGAGCGCGGGCTTTGGGATATAAAGCGAAGAGAGGAATACTTGTTTTAAGAGTTAGGATTGGGAGGGGAGGGCGCAAGAGAGAGAGAGCTAGCGTGAAGGGAAGAAAGTCAAGGAAGCAGACAAATAGAAAAACATTGAAGATGAATTATAAGTGGGTAAGTGAGATAAGGGCTGCCCGCAGATATAAGAACTTGGAGGTTTTGAATTCTTATTTTATCGGAAAAGATGGGAAGCATTATTATTTTGAGGTTATAATGGTTGATCCTTCAAAGCCAGAGATTAAGAGCGATAGGGCTTTAAAGTGGATTTCTTTTGGGACGAATAAGAAAAGGGCGGAGCGAGGGCTTACTTCTGCTGCTAAAAAATCAAGAGGTTTAAGAAGCAAGAGTCCTAAGATGAAAGTCAGGCCAAGCTTGAGGGCATGGGAGAGACAGGGGAAGTAAAATGGGAAGGAAACCGCGTTCTGAGAGTTCAAGGGACTTTTATAGGAATTTGGGAGAGCTTTTGAGGAGCAGGCCTGGAGCTGAGAAGAATAGGATAGAGGGCATGGATAGGGCTATTATTTTTAATTTCGGAACTCCTGTTGAGCAGATGATGTTTAATTTTTACCTCATGAATAAATATGCCTTGGAGAGTATTAATAGAATGTTTGATGAGAATTAGCAGTCGTCTTCAATGTCCTGCTTGATATTATCTAAGTCGTTGTTTAGGTCTTCAAGGTCTGTTTCTTTTTCATCCAGTTCTTCTTCTAAATCTGATGTGTTATCGCCGTCCTCTTCGGCTTGGTCAATGTCATCTTTTATCTCTTGGATTTCATCTTCTAAGTCTTGGATGTCTTGTTCTTTGTTGTCTTTGTCTTCCTCTAACTCGTTGCATTTATCATTGCTTGATAATTCTATCTGCTGGAGCTGGTTTTCCAGATTATTATTTTGGGATTTTATTTCTATTAGTTGATTGTTGATATTAGATGTTAGTGATTTTAGCTCGTTAATTTCTTCTTTGAGGTTTTCGTTTTCCTGCTGTAATGAGTTGAATTTTTCGTCTTCTATAGATACTGAGCTGTCATTTGATTTTAGGGCGTATGAGCTTACCGCGATTATGAGAATTAGGGCCAGGACTCCACCTGCTATGAAGAGTTTTTTATTTTGCATATTTGCTTTTAGATTTTATGGTTTATAAACTTTTAGAATTGGGCTTTTTGCCCTTCATTAGATAATTAATTTTAAAATAAAAATAAAATGGTCTTAAGCTGTTATCTTTTCAGCTATGGTTCCTGTGGATGTTAATTGAAGGCTACTACCTTGCTTATTGTATTGGATAGTAATATCTCCTTTGAAAGTTTGTCCTTCTACAAATCCAGTGCCAGTACAGCCATCAATATTAATATTTAATGTCTGTCCCACATCTATGATTCCAGTGCCTGTTACTGTTACAGTTGAGCAGTCAACATCTGATTCTTGAGATTCTACAATTACATTGGTAACTGTAAATTCTTCGCCACCATTATTTTTAAGTTCTAGATTTATTCCGCCAGACTCTTGGATGTTCCAAGCATTTGCGTAGAACGGTGGGTTGACAACTGCTGCTCCTGTGATGAACTTGCCGGGGCTGAAAACTCCGAAGTATGCTAGGACTCCTATAGCGATGATTGCTGCTAGGATTGCCCAACCGTAAGTCATCAAAAACTCCATAGCTGCTTGTCCTTTTCTTTGCATCTTAACCTCCTTTTAATAATTGTATTTATGATAATTATTTGGATTATATAAACATTATGCTAATGCATAATGTTTAATTTTCGCTTCTTGCGAAGCTTCAAATATAAAGATTTGTGTCTTCGATACAAATCTTTAACTCTCGCTTTTTACAAAGCTTCGAGTATAAAGATTTGTTCTTTAATAAAAATCTTTAACTCTCGCTTTTTTCTAGCTCTTTTTTGATTTCTTTTAGTAGAGGGTAGAAACATGCGTGAGCAATGGATATTGCATCCTCTGCTTCAGTCTTAGTTGGTATGTAACCGTAATAATTAATGTTGTGCCGTAATTTGCGCAGAGTATCAATAAGTTTGATGGGGCGTTTGGTTTCTACTTGGAGCTTTTCTAATTCTTTTATTTGTTCTGTATGTTCTTGTGATAGTATGCCTTTAGAGATTAGTTTAGCGTCCCCCAGCATTCTAAAGCATTCATAAATGTTTCTTATTATGTTGAATGCTGATTCTTCTGTGAGTGTTTGTTTTAGTGTAAATTGCATCTCTCGCTCTGCGGCCTTAATTATGCTTAGAGCATTCTTGTTGTCGTGGTGTTTTATTCTGTTGCTCATGTTCTTACCTCTAGAAATCCATCTAAGATAATTCCATTAGCAATGTTGGCGAATAAATTTAGGTCTATTTTGTTTCTTGAGAATATGTGTAAGTTAACTGGGACGTTTTTTCTATATCCCAGCTGTTCAATTGTTCCCAAGGGAATAATTTTTAATTCTTGATTATCAATAATTTCAACTGCTATATCTATGTCGCTTTCTTCAATATCTGTTCCCCAGCGGTAACTTCCAAATAAAATGACTGCTCTTGGGGAAGTTATTATTTTATAGATAGCATCCAATACTCCTGATTCGTAGACATTCCTAAGATTATATGGGATCTTTTTTATGATAAAATAAGGGTGTTTTTGGTCCGCAGATAATAGCCACGCTTTTCCAATGATCTCTTTGTTTAAGAATTTTTTCTCTACGAGAGATTCGACAACTTGTTTTGTAGCAGTTTTAGAAGCTTTTATGTATTTAGAAAGTTCTGTGAGTCCTGTTTTTGTTTTTGGGTATGCATAAAACCATGCTAAGCATTTATCTAGAGTTCTTTCTAACTCATTAATGTTTACATTTTTTAATTGGTTTTTTGGTTTTTTCATGTTGAAGAGTATTTTTGGGACTATATAAGCTTTTCTATTACCTTATAGTCATTAAAAAGCTCAAGTGGACATTATTGGAACTATGGGATATTAAAGGGAACTATCTAAATATTTATAATCTTAGAGATTTATTGTTGTGTATGGGAAATAAGGTTTTGATTTTTGTTTTGATTGCTGGATTAGCTGTAATTGGGTTTTTGGGGTATGGTTTGATTTTTGGAGGAGAGGGTTCAGATGTTATTGGAGCTTTTGGCAGAGGGGCTGTTTCTGATAGAGAAGGAGGAGATCTGACTTCTGCTGGAGAAGTTGGGGGAGGAAGTTTAGGAAGTTATGGCTCTGGAAGAAGCAGTGGAGGGGGCGGGGGCGGTGGAGGTGGTTCTGGGGGAGCTGGAGCAGGGAGTTCTTCTGTTACTGGCGGAGCTGTTTCTGATTCCGGCTCTTCTGGGGAATCTGATGATGCTGGAGTCGGTGCGGTAGATAGTTTCTGTTCAATGGTAAGGCCTGGAAATTTAGAGAATGTTAATTGATCCGCAAGAAATCTATCTGCTTTAGCTCGTAGATGAATTGCGGCAA
>CAZVKQ010000043.1:0-4255 GCA_964626985.1 Candidatus Woesearchaeota archaeon
GGCCGCAGAACACGCGCAGACATAACGCAGACTCACGCAGAATGAAGCTAATGCCTCCGCAGACCCCGCAGACACTACGCTGAATTTCGCAGAAAATAAATTCTGCGAGTTCTGCGTCAATTCTGCGCTTTCTGCGCCAGCCCCTCTGAAAAAATCAGGCACATCCCTCCTCTGATAAAGCTCGTCTCAACCCTTTCCAAATCCTTATAATTAGAAACCTCTCTGCTCTCCGTCGGCTCTCCGGCAATTTGTATTGGTAAATTCTTAGCAAGAAAAGCAATCTCTTCCTCCGTCGGTAAATACTGCAAATTAGTAACCCTCTCATGATAATCATAATTCTCTGTCACATATCTCTTAACCTCTTCCTCTGTTGGATCGTATTTGGCAAAACCAAAACACTCCCTCAAATAATCAATCAGCATTAAAGCAACGCAAGCAGCAGTCGTCCCAGCGCTCCTGATCGGCCCAGAGAAATAAGCAATCAAATAATCCTCTCCCTTCCTTGTCTTCCCTACCTTCAATCCTGTATACCCCTCAATCGGCGAGCTTACAACCCCTAAAGTAATATAAGAAAATCCAACTCTTATCCCTGCATCAATCGCCTGCAAAAGATTCTCAAACTTGCAGAACTTCTCCCGGGCAATCTCCTCAGCAATCTTAAAAGAAACAGCAGTGTCTAACTGCCCATATTCCTTCTCCAGCTCCAAAATCCTATTCACAATCTTCTCATCTTGTAATTGAGGATAAACAGTAGAAATCAAACCAATCGCCTTCTCCGCCAATGAAGAAGCAACAGGAACCTCAACCTTAGAAACAGGATCAATCCCAACCGCCCTCGCCTTCTCCGCAGCCTCAAAACACTTCTCAACACCCTCCTTAATCATCTTAAAATGCTTATCGTAACTATCCATCCCCCTAAACAAAACCCTAATTATTTAATTCTTTATTACCACTTCTTAGTTCACAACCTCAATTCTCTCTTCCTTGGAAAAATCCTCGTCAAAACTAGCGACATACCTTATCCCCTTTTCTTCCATCAAGGCAAGTATACTGCAATCAGTAAAACTAAGTTTAGTATCTTTCTGCCCCTTAAAAATATCCCAAGCCTTCTCAAACCCCTCCTTCTCTAAATAAAATAGGCTTGTAAAAAACAAGACATCGCTGCCAATCTCCAAGGCTCTTTTCATCTTCTTCAATCTAATCAAAGCAACAGTCACAACCTCATCAAAAATATAGTCACTTATAATAAATTCTCCATACTTCCCCAATACTAAAGTTTTCATCAATTCAACAGCCTTATCATGTTTTTCATCATTCTCATTATAATAAGCAATTATAAAACTAGTATCAAGAATTATCATCTTCCTTCCTCATACAAAACATTATCAATTTCCTTGCTAGTTTTTTCTGTTCCCCTGCCCCAACTGAAAGGCTTTATCCGTGGCAACTTATTTTTACTTTTTTCTTTTTCCTTTTGATGCTCTCTGAGCCATTTTTTCATAGCTAAAGTTAAAGCATAACCAACCTTCAACTTTTCCTCCATAGCCTTCGCTCTAAATTTCCTAAAAGTCTCTTCATCAACTTCTCTAACTCCGATAAAAGTCTTTTCTACCATTGTTAAACAAGTTTAACAAGATTTATAAATTTTTCTATAATAAGTCGCAAAACCCTCTGGGTTTTTAACCCCACACTGAAGTGTGGGGCTTGTTCGGGTTCATCAAAGACTTCAACTGCTTAGCAGTTGAATGTATTAAAGATCTTTGATCTTTAAGTCCAATGGACTTTGAATGCCGTCAAGAATGCGAATTCAGAGCATTCTTGAGGTTGTGACCGCCGGAGAAACCTTCTATTCGTAAGAACAGAATGGTCTCAAAATCCTTCGATTTTGAAATCCTCGCTAATAACCTCGGCTTATATTCCAACTCATAGTTAAATTTTGTGAGTTGGAATACTTGAGAGAGCTTTGCTCTCTCATTGAAACCTTCAACTTAAGAAATTGAATGGGCCAGAGATTTTCAATCTCTGGATACGAGGATTTCTACAAGCGTTAAACTTTTCAACAGGGCGCAATTCCAGAGCTATAGTAAACCAACTTAGTTTTTCGGTTGGTTTACTAGCTGTCAAGAATTCAACAGTAAGAATTCTTGAAGCAGCGGAACAATTAAGTATCCGAAGAATTTAATTGGTCTGCTATATCCCGAACACAACAATCTTTATAACATTCTTCCTTCTAAAACTATAATGCCAGACCTAGTAAAATTACAGCAAAGCAAAGAAAAGATTTTGTTAACAATTCAGCTAAAAGGCCCGTCCCTCCCAATTCAAATCGCAAAAGTTCTCAACACAGAGCTTCTCTTCGCCTCGGCAATTCTTTCCGAGCTAAAGGCAGAGCAAAAACTTAAAACAAGTAGCATGAAAATCGGCTCTTCTCCCCTATATTACATATCAGGACAGGAAGAAAAACTAGAATCGTTCATTCAGCATCTAAACAGCAGGGAAAAAGAAGCCTTCAATCTCCTTAAGCAGTCAAAAATTCTGGAAGACGAAAAGCAAACTCCCGTAGTCAGAGTCGCTCTGCGTTCTCTAAAAGACTTCGCAATTCCAATTAAAGCAAAGCTCAAAGACGAATCAAAAGTCATCTGGAAATATTTCACGCTCTCAAATGAAGGGCTAAGGCAGGAAATACAAAACCTGATAAGCCAAAAACCTGCACAAGAAACTCCGGAAATAAAAGAAAAGCCAAAACCTCCTGAAACAATAAAGCCGGCAGTCCAAACTCAAGCCAAAATAACTTCGCCGCCAAAACAAAAACAAAAAGTTAAACAAAAACAGCAGGAAGAAAATAAATTCTCAAAAAAAATACACTCCCATTTAAGCTCAAAAGACATAGAATTATTAGAAACACTGTCCGATAAAAAAAGAGAATTCATCGGGAAAGTCAGAATCAATGATTTATTCGGAAAACAAGAATTCTATCTTACGGCAAAAGACAAAAAGAAAATTACAGAAGATGACCTATCCCTTGCTCTCCAAAAATCCCAGTCAGAAAAGATGCCCGCCCTCATCCTCTCCTCAGGAGAACTCGACAAAAAAGCACAGGAGCATCTCAAAGAATATAGAAACTTGATAAAATTCCAGAAGCTAAAGATTTAAAAATGCCCCTAATTTTAAAAAACAATGGGAAGAATAAAATCAACACTAATCAAAAGAACAGCACGTCAATTGTTACAGAATGAAAATTCTTTCAACTCAAGTTTCGAAAACAACAAAAAACTTTTAAATAATACAATGCCGTCTAAATTAGTAAGAAACAAGATAGCCGGATACTTGGCAAGACTCAAAAAAGCAGAAACTACAAAATGAGCGAAGAAAACTCTCAAAAACTAGACAATGTAATTCTCGTAGGAAGCAAGCCCCTAATAAACTATGTAAGGAGCGTTATCCTGCAATTTACCAAAAACAACAGCCCAGAAGTAATAATCCGCTCAAGAGGAAAATTCATTTCAAAAGCAGTTGACATCGCAGAAGTCGCAAAAAGAAGAAGCTTGAAAGAAGAAGGCGTAAAAGTCAAAGAAATCAAAATAGCGTCGGAAGAATTTGAGAAAGAAGACAAAAAGATCAATGTCTCAACAATGGACATAATTCTCTGCAGGTAATCACTTCTTCCTCAATAGCTTATCAATCTTCTCCTCAACACTCTCCAGTCTCTGCCTTATTTTAACAAGCTCATTCCTTTTCTTCCAATTGAGAACCAAAGAAATAATATAAAATATAACTAGAATAACAGTAAGAATTCCAATACCGCTAATCAAAAGCCCAAGTCTCCCAACTTCAACTATCAAATTCCCCACAATAGTATCACTAGTAGCATTAATCACCTCTTCTATAGCCATGTAATAACAAAACACCCAATATTTAAAAACCCTTTTCCTTTTTAACTTTTGGCTCTGTAGCTCAGTTGATTAGAGCGCCGCTCTCATGGAATTAGATATTTTCCAATTTGAGTAAGGCGGAGGTCGGGAGTTTAATCCTCCCCAGAGCCATTTTACACAAATCTTATTAACCCTCCAAACCTAATAAAAAAATGAAAAAGAGGAAAAAACCATACGCGCTGGCAAGAAACATAATCATCCTCTTAGACATTATCTTAGCGTTACTAATAATATTCACATCCTTCTCAATAGAGCAGACACTTTTTGCAAGAGCCTCCCTGACATTTGGAATAGTCATGCTCGGAATCGCAACAGCTCTTAGG
>CAZVKQ010000043.1:4265-7621 GCA_964626985.1 Candidatus Woesearchaeota archaeon
AAAATATTAACCATAAATTTATAACTAAATAATCTCCGTTCAGTCATGGAACAAGGAGAAAACTACGAAATACTTAGACCAAGATCCTTCTACTTCATCAGCTTCGGGATAGAAAACACTCCTTTCGAGAGCAGAACAAGTATTGAAAATCCAAAAAAAGCGTACACAATTGCTAAAGCCCTATTAAGAAAAGGATTCACTCCAACAATAACCAGAAAAACATGCTACATAAAACCAAATGGAAGATGGGAACATGACAAAACAATAATGGAATCACTAACAATCGGACAACTTGAATTCCTGGCGAATGGACATAATGACCTTAAAAACATAGTTGTTCCAAGTCTCAAACTAACAAAATAGCTAACCCAACAAAACCCCGTCCCCCTCCTTCCTCGGTATAACGTGAATATGCGCATGCTTAACAATCTGCCCGGCGCACTCTAAATTATTCATCAAAATATTAAACCCATCACCTCTCTTATCATCAAGCAATCCAGAAGCGATCTTCTTCACAAACTCAAGCATCTCGCCCCCTAACCTATTGGGCAAATCCAGCAAAGTCACATAATGCTTCTTCGGCACTACAAGCGTATGCCCATCAGTCTTCGGATGCGCATCAAGAAAAGCAATAAAACCATTACTCTCTCCAACAATCTTGGCAGGAATCTCTCTTTTAATTATCTTACAGAAAATACAATCTTTATCTTTTACAACCATAATCAAAAAAACTCAATCAACTATAAAAATCTTCCTTACCTATCCTGTTGAAAAAGTCATAGTGATTTGCTAATCATGCCCAGATTTCCTCACTCCGTTCGGAAATCTGGGCTATCTGAACAAGTCGGAGGCAAATCACAATATTACAAAGTCCCTGCATTTTACCTCGGCTTAAAATCTTCAACTCCTTGAGTTGAATGAGTCAGAGATTTTTAATCTCTGAAGCCGAGGTTTTCGCTGCTGGATAAAAAAGATTTTCAACAAAGTCCTTATCTATAAAAGCCCTTCTTCAGAATCTGCCGATTAACTTCCTCCTTCCTAAATCCCCTTCCAAAAACCCTTCCAAAAATAGATCTATTTTCAGAAGCCCCAACCAAAGCCGCATTCAATCTAATTATCTCCTGCGAGAATTTGGTTCTTCTATCATAAATAGAAATAGGGATCCTGGTAAACAAAGCCCCTACGCTCTTCTTGTCATCAGGAATCTTAGCAACAACAGGAATATCGCTGACCTCCTCAATCTCCTTAAGTTTCAGCTCGTGCTTAGGATCTCTAATCTTATTTAATATCAAACCGTCAATCGGCTTCCCTCTCTGCTTCGCTAAATTAGCTGCCCTCAAGGAGCAGCTCAAAGTTGGATAATCCGGCGTCGCAACAACAAAAAGCGAATCAGAAGCCAGCATTGCGCTCAAAATCTCATCATTCAGCGAAGGCGAAGAATCAATGATAACAAAATCATAATTACTGCTAATCTGTTTTAACCTGTCTCTCAATTTCAAGTAATTAAGTCTTCCGTTATGAACATAACTCCCTGGAATAACATCAACTCCATACCTATTATGAACAGCACTCAACGCCCTCGCCTTCCCTCCTAAAACCTCATGAATAGTCCTGACAGGCTCAACAATATCCATATGCAAACCAAGATTAGGTGCCCCATAATTAGCATCAACAGCCAAAACCTTCTTCCCGTAATGATTAACCAAACTAGCCGCCATAGAAGAAACAATACTGGTTTTCCCAACACCTCCTTTTATAGATATCACCCCTATTGTCCTTGTCATAAAACAAAAAAACAAATATAGTTTTTAATTGTTTCTAAAGTGGACCTGCCGGGAATTGAACCCGGACCTCACCCATGCCATGGGCGTATAATACCATTTTACTACAGGCCCTTTTATTAATCAATATTAATAGGTTATAAAGTTAAGCCCAGTTTCTTGGGCATAATTTTTAGTGGTTTGAAAAGTGTCGGAGATACGAAAAATATGTTGAACTATTAATTTCTACCTATTAAACAACCAAAATCCACCGTAAAAAAGTAAAGGTAATAATACTTGAAGAAGCAAGTAAATTATTAAAATCCAAACCCAAATGCTTAATCCTTTCTTCTGTTTTCTTCCTGTTTGCATTCCCCCAGCCAAGGTATTTTGTTCTTCTGGATGTTTATGCATGTATAGTTTATAGAATATAATTGCTAAAATACTCAATGTGCCGTCTATTATTCCAGCAGCACCTAAAAATCTATAATAAATTTCTCCTAAAACATTAAATGCATCATTAATATAAATTACGGGCATTAACATTATAACCACTATTGCTATAAACACATAATTCAAATAAATTATCATATCTAAGTAATTTTCTTTTTTCAAAGCTTTAGATAAAATGTCAGAGTGAAGAGAAGCCAAAGCAATAACAAAATAAGTCTGATATAAGTTTGCAACCATCTCTCCAGGAATTATTTCCCAAATTCCAAGTATTGATGTTATAAAGCTAACAACTATTATTAAAAACAATATGTTAGTAAAAAATGCCAGTCTTTCAAAGGTATTCTGTCTTGTATCATCCCATATAAAAGCCAAAGCGATTAATGAATGAACAATTACCATCAAAAGAGTAAATAAAACTCTTGCTGCAGTTTCATTAAATTCTCCTATTAAAACCGTTATCACGGCAACAACTGCAGAAATAACTAACGCACCGATTAAATTGAATAGAAAAAACTTTTTGAATTCTGCAAAGTCTATCATAGTAAAAAAAGGATTTACTTATTTAAAAACCTATCTTTATGCAAAAATAGTTGTTATATCTTTTATAATACATTATGTAATAAATAATCTAACAAATTATATGACAAAAAATGTAACACCTATTATAAATATGTCGGCCTTTTTTCGCCACTATATTAATACTTAAATCTTCTTTCATACTCTTTGTGCGTCATCCATTCAAGAACAATAGAAACAACATAAATCTGCTGGTTTTCAATAGAATACAATAAACGCCAAGCACTCGGCAAATCATATTTCCACAGATTTGTTACATTATATTCTTTTGGAATTAACCTTTTTGGAACCTGTATTCCACAAAAAGCATTCTTTTCAATGTCTTAAAAAGCGCGAACCAGCCAAGAGTGTAACTCTTTTTCATCACCATTTCCTTGTTCCAATTTTTCAAAAGCTTTCTGAACTCTCTCATCTGAAAATCTAATTCTAGATGGCAGTTCCATTTTTCCTCCAAAATAAATGTTTATATCTTCCTATATCTTTTTTTTTTTCATTATAATAAATTCATCCGATTTTTCTTTTTTCTTCAATACTTATTTTTCTTTAGTTTATTATGTTATTAATTAT
>CAZVKQ010000044.1:0-7375 GCA_964626985.1 Candidatus Woesearchaeota archaeon
CGGAACTTCCAACACCCCCAGTAACTTCAGGGCAAACACTCTCTGAATTTAATAATCTCAAAATTAAAGTATATGGTCCAGGTAATTCTCTAAGCCATTTTCTAATATTTTCGTCAACAAAACAATTCTCCTCAATCCATTCAATACAAGGAACAATTACAGAAAAAGGCTTTTCTTCCCTCTTCTTAAATTCTCTAATCGTTAAGACAGATTTAGAGTTTAAGGCATCACACCCAATCCCATAAATTGTATCAGTAGGATAAATAAATACCTTTCCTGATATAATTTCAGAAATATAGAATTCCTTATCAGCCAAAAATTCTTCTTTAGTAACTATTTTCATATTTATAATATTTCTTTAAGGATGCTCCCGCCGGGAGTTGAACCCGGGTCTCCGCCGTTCTCCACCACCTCCTTTTCCAAGAATGTTCCTTTTCAAGGAGGCGTTGGATTAAACGCCTGTCCTTAGAGGACTGAAGTTATTATCTCATCGACTAAACCTCGGCTGTTTGATGCGAGAGGGCGGTATCCTTGACCACTAGACTACGAGAGCTCGCGTATAGAATTATAACAAGTTGTTTTTAAAAGTATTGCTATCTTATTTTTTAAACACCTTATAACCCTTTCTTACTTTTTTCTCAACCATTATTCCAACTTCATCACCCTTTTTCGCCTTATCAACATCTTTTCTGTCTATCTGCATCTCTTTTACTTTTTGCTCAAAGTCCGTCTCTCCGCCGATTATATGTATTGTGTCGCCTTTTTTTAGGGGAGCAGTTAATTTCACTGCTGCGGCTCCAACATGTTCAAAGTAATTTGATACTTCTCCTATTTCTTTTTCCGCCATATTTTTTATAGGAAAGAAGAGTATAAAAAGTTTTTGAATGACTAATAGCCCTGCCAGGTGCTAAAGATACATTATGTATATTGGCAAATTCAAAATGCATTGGCTTTTTAAGTATTCCAACTGGGCAAGGCGCAAATCTGGGGATTTGTAATCACATTTAGTGATTAATGGCCCTGCCAGGATTCCCGCAGGTTCGTAAGAACCGAGGGGGACAGAGAATTGCGAAGCAATTGCTCTGGACGTTCGAATCCAATAGCCCTGCCAGGATTCGAACCTGGGTCACGGGAGTGCTCTCCATACATTCGATAAGACCAGAGTCCCGCATCCTTGACCACTAGACTACAGGGCTATATATAGACTTGTTAAAGTGAACTTTTAAATCTTTTCAGTAGGAAGTTTTTTATATAAGTTTGTTTTATTTCTATAATGATTATGAATCTTGTTATGTGGGTTGTGATAGGTGCATTGATAGTTTTAGCTTTAATTCTTTTGAAGTTCAAGGAGATAAGGCATAGAATTGGATTGTTTAGCTTGATTGTCTTGGGATTGTTTCTCGTTATATCTGTTGTTTATGTTGCTAATGCAAATAAAGCTGACTTGAGCAGTTTCGATGGATTAATTAAAGTCGGGAAGGTTTATTTTAGCTGGCTTGTCGGCGTAGGGAAGAACATAGCAAGCATTTCTGGATACGCAATTAAACAGAATTGGGCAATAAATTCTACTAACGTCAGTATAGGATGAAAATCTTTATTCTTCTATTTATGTTTTTGTTCTTAGGGGCTTTTTTTATTATCAGCAATGAGAATTTGTCTTTGAGAGAGTCGTCAGACTTTAATAGATTTGGCGAGGAGTATTATAATTGGCTTGGGGATTTATTTGAAGGTGCTAAAGGAATAAGTGCCTATGTTGTTAAAAACGATTGGCTTCCTTCTATTGAGAGCGATGATGTAATTTCCAGGTAAGTTTTTAAACTGATTTAATTTTTTTCTGGCGTGCCTCTATAGCTCAGTTGGTTAGAGCGCGACATTGGTAAGGCAAAAACTTTTAGAAAAAGTTTTCCGCTGGCTTTCAAAACTACTTTAGTCCAAAGATGTCGAGGTCCCGCGTTCAAGTCGCGGTAGAGGCTCATAGTTTCTTATAAGTAGTAACACAAACAAAAAGTTTATATATCTAAACTTTCTAAGAAATTTATGGAAAAAACCTACAAGCAAATAGAAGGCGAAGACATGGGAATTATTATAGGTGGATTTGGCGTCTGGCCACCTGACACAGTTCATCTGTATAAGCCAATAAATAATTCAGTCCCTAGCACTGATATGGACGGAAAGAGACTTTTTAGAGAATGTTTGAAAGGTGTTGGGGAATTCGTTAATATTCCATATAATGTTGTAAGACAAGTAATAGTTGATGGTTTACTTGTTTGGAAGAATATGCGTTCTTTTGATCTTCAATCAGAAGGAATTGATCCGTCAGGACAAGTTTATTGGGGAAGGGGCAAGGTTAGAATTGAATTTATAGATGATTTAGAAAGAGTTACTACTAATGAGCTTATTGAAAAAGTAATTAGTCGTGGCGCAGGGTTAAGGGTTGTTGAATAAACTTAGATAAATTTTAATTATTCCGAGACCATATCCTTCCAATACACCCGCGGTAGAGGCTTTGAAATCAGTATAAAGTTTTTAATAAATAAAATTTAAATTTTTGTTTAGTTATTCATCAGAGATTTCTTCTTCAGAATCTTCGTCATCTTCATCATCATCTGAATCTTCAGAGTCATCGTCAGATTCTTCTATTTCTTCTTCGTCCATCTTTCACCTCCTTCTTTTAGATTGATATTTAATTGGTTAAAAACCTTTCTACTAAAAATTTGCTACTTTAAGATTGTATTTTATTAATAGAATATTTTTTATAGTGCTGGTTTGGTGATTAATTATGGATTCAAGGTTTTCTGAAAACAGGAAACAGGAGAATAGCAGGTTAATTGATAAAGTTAGAAAAAGTTTTGATTTTTGCCGTAATAAAATTAAAGATACTTTTTATGGGGGATTGATTTACGGCGCTTCCCTTGGCGTTCCTTATGGGGTTTATGTCAAGGTAAATTCTTATTGGGATAATCATTCTTATGAGGTTCCTCTTGGAATTATGAGCTTTTTTCCTGTCATGGCTTTGATTGCGTCAAAAGAAGTTAGTTTCAGAGCCAAGGCAGGATGTTTTTTAGGATATATCGCAGGAGGCAGTTCTTTTTTCTCTCCAGATATTTATGAAATGGGGAGAGTGATGTTTAGTTAACTATAAAAAGAGCTTTCTTATTAATGTATTATGGAGCTTGCCGAATTTAAGAAGAAGTATGGAGTTTTTGCAAAGAAGCACAAAATGCCGTCATTTAAAGAGCTGAACGAGGATTTTGAGATTGATAAGATAGACAAGGAAAGCGATTGTTTCTTAAGAGTCATAAGAAAGGTTATGATGGAAAAGATTGTTAATTCTTTGAACTTCCTGGAGCTTTTAGTTAATCCTGTGAATGCGCCGGGGATTTATCACCCTTATATTAAAAGTATGGGTCTTGAAGATAGAAAGTTAATTGAGGAAATTCATAAAGTTTTGGGAGAGTTGAGTCTCTGGAGCTTGAATCTGGAGATTGAATATAATGAGAAGAAAGAGGCAGAACTTATTAGCGAGGCGTTTAAGAGATGGGGAGAAGTCAGGCCTAAGTTTAGGGTAATAATGCAGAATATGAGGAAGCCGAATGGGCTTGGGGAAGTCAGAAGAGATAGAGGGTATTTTGGCTAGATAATCTCATCCAAGTTTATCTCAAGAATTGAAACAGGAAATCTTAGTGCATTTGCCTTTAGAGTTGAGGGGTGCAGTTCTCCGAGATAGCCGATACTTTTATTGTTTATGTGGATATTTGCTGTTCTGCCCTCAATTAGATTTGCGTGCTGTGCTTCTGCTAAATTGTATTTTATGTTCAGCTGTTTTGCCAGATAATCCAGGGCTTGTTTAATGTCTGTGAAGTTGCTTGGCGTTAAAACAATAATTAAGTTTGTTGATTCTTTTATTCTCGTTTCTCGTTCCTCGTCTGCAGAAAAAACCACCCCTATTTCAAATATTTTCTGGGGATATTCAGCGTCTTTATTTTGCGAGAGGATTCTTAGAGCAGGAATTAAAAGGTTTGGGCGGAGAATTTTATATTCTGTTTTTGAATTTTCCAGTTCTATTTTTTCTTTCAGCTTGAATAGTTTTGCTTCTTCTTCTTTTATTAGATGATATGTAGAAGTTTCTATTAGCCCCAAACCGAGGAGGATTTCAGCTATTTTTGATTTCGCTTTTTCCTTCTGAGATTCAAAGCCCGTTGTAGAAATGCTCGGAATTTCCGGCTTGAATTTCTCATAGCCGTAAGCGATTGCAATGTCTTCTATTATGTCTACTTCATGCAAAATATCTGTTCGCCAAGGCGGAATTATTGCTTGAGAGTTTTTATATTCATATTCCATTTTTGGCAGTAACTTCCTGATGTCTGATTCTTTTAATTCCAAGCCCAGAAGTTTGTTTGTATTTTCCAGGGAGAGCTTTATTTTTTCAGGAGTTAAATCAGGAGTTAGGGTTTTTTTTGAATACAAAATTTCCATTTGATAAATTTGAGCCGACATTTCTGCCAGCGTTGTTGCTATAATGTTTAATGTTTTCTTAAGAGTTTCAAGGTCATGGCCAGAACATTCTATAAAAACTTCTTTTGTTGATTCTGTTATTTTTCCTGTTTCATTAGAGTTGATTATGGGAGGCATTGAAAGAATTTTATCTGCAGAGTCTATAAAGACCGGAAATTTATCTTTTCCTTGGAGAAGATGAGCATATTCCTTTCCTGTTGGATGTTTTTGCAGTATTTGCAAAGCAGTCATTTCTTTTTCTGATTCTAATGGAGTGAATTTTATTTTATCAGGAGGCAATGCTTCATATCTTATTGGGAGCTTTATTTTTTCCAAAGGGTAGATTCCTATTGCTATCTTCTTTCTATTTCTTCCAAGTGTTGAATGCAGTTTTTCCTGAATGTCAATTATTTCTTTTATTTTCTTGTCTGTTAGAGAAAGGTTTTTAGCAATTGCGCAGGCAGTAAACGGCCTTATTTTCCTCACCGACGGCAAAATCTTGACCTTATAGTTCTTTTCAGGAGGAAAGAGCTTGTATCTCTTCAATCCTGGAGATTTGCCTAAGAATGCCTTAAATGCCCTTATATAATTCTGCATTGACAGCAAGTCCGGACGGTTCGGAAATATTTCTAATTCTATTTCTTCCTGTGTCAGGGATTCCAAGGGAGTTCCAAATAGGGAGATTTTCTCTTCTATCTCTTTTGTCAGAGGGATTTCTTTTTCAAATTCTTTCCTCGGGAATTTTACGTTTGCCATTTTATTGTTTTTCCTTTATTTTGTTTAAATAAAATTTTAGCCTATATAATTGCAGGCTCATTATTATTGTTATTATGAATCCTAGGGGGTGTCTTAGTGCGCTATAGGAGTTTGCTTTTATTTCTCTTATTACCCAGTTGTTTGCATTATCTTTTAAGTGATATAGTTCATGGTCTTTCACGAACTCTTTTACTGGCTTTGGGAGGTCCTTTCTTATGTATGCCGTATTATTTTCTGCTCTTCCGAATGAAGGGTAGAGTTTTTGTTTGGGGAGGTATTTTATTTTTGCCATTTTATTTGTTCCATGCTTTTATGTTCCTTAGTTGTTTGAGGTTGTTTTCATATAGCAGTCTTAGGTCTTTGATTTGATAATAATCCATCAGAATTCTGTCAAAGCCAGGACCCCACGCCAGAACAGGGATGTATTCTCCGAAGAGGGGAACTACAACTTCAGGGCGAAAGATGCCCGCGCCGCCTAATTCAAGCCAGACTTTTTTTTCTGGATGGAAAAAATGGATTTCTACAGAAGGTTCTGTGTAGGGGAAGTAAGCGGGAACAAATCTTATATCTTCAAATCCCATTTTCTTGAAGAACTCTTTTAAATATCCAAGAAGATGAGAGAAGTTTGCGTTTTCATCTATTACTATTCCTTCTGTCTGGTTGAATTCAAAGCCGTGGCTCCAGTCAACTGTTTCATTTCTAAAGCATTTTCCAAGGGCAAAAAATTTTTTCGGGAGCTCCTTTAAATTTAATTCAGAGAGAGTCTTTGCTGATAAGCAGGTTGTGTGAGTTCTTAGGACTACGCGTTTGGCCTCTTCTTCATCCCATTTATACTGCCATCCTTTTGAGCCCTGTGTGCCGGATTCATGAGCTTTCTTTACTTTCTCTATTAAGGTTTTGTTTGGCAGTTTCCCTTCTATGCCGGATATAAAGTAAGTATCCTGCATCTCTCTTACAGGATGATCTTGAGCAGTGAATAAAGCGTCAAAATTCCAGAACGATGTTTGCGTTAAGGTTGAGGACATCTCTTCAAATCCCAACTCAAGCCATATCTTCCTGGCATATTCTTTTGCCTGATTGACAAAGTGCTTCTTCCCTCCGTAAATTGCAGGGACTTTGGCTTGTATGTCATATTTTCTGAATTTCTTATTTGTCTTCCAGTTTTTTATCAGTTCTGGAGTCAGCTCTTCTATCAAATCAAGGGAGATTTCTTTTCCAGCTATTTCTTTTCCAATATCAGTAAGTTGAAAGTCTATTATTGTTTTCTGATTTATTTCAATTATCTCTTTTCTTTTTTTTAGGTTGTTTAAGGCCAGTCGCTGTTCCGCCTTTAGTGCAGATTCTTCCAAGGGAAGTGCATCTATTAATTGCTCTTCCAGGCTCTTTTTTGTCAGTTCTTCCTTTGAAGCCGTTAAGGAAATCTTGTTATTCTTTAATTCTATCAGAGCTTTTGATTTTAAGACTCCTAAAGAAACCTTAAATTCATTGTCAGAAAGTTTAGAGAGCTTTTTTGCTTCGTCTATAAACAGATGGTTTTTTGTTTCCAGAAGGGAGATAAGTCTTCTCTCTGGAAGATGAGCTTTTTTGTAATAAACTCCGTTTGTTCCAAGTTCAATTATGTTCTTTAATTGCTTTGTGAATACAAGAACGCCCTTGTTTGAAAGAAATTGCAGTGCCCTTAAGACTGTTGTTGAGTCCAATTTTGATTTTTCTATTATTTCTTTTACTTTTAAGTTTAGAAAAGGAATTATTTTTCTCTCTATAGGAGAAAGGGACTCTATTATTTCTTGGAGTTGTTTTTCAGGCATGATTATTATTAGAAATGGCTGATTAAAAAGTTATTGCTTTCTTTGTCTGCTGGGACGAAGCATTTAGTGATGTTAAAAGTGAGCGCGCCTGCTGTTTGTTTTTTGCATTCTTCAAGAGCAGTTCAGTTTTTGTCTTTTTTGAAGGTTTTATTAATTCTAATATTTGAAGTAAGAAGAGAGCTTTTTGTTTTTTGCTCTTCGGCATCGTCTTTAAGTCTATTGTAATAGATATCTTGTTTTTTGAGGCAGATTTTAGCGCCGGTGTGTCAAGGTTTATGTCTATTTTCCTCAGCGAGAGTCTTGGAGGAATACTTGGA
>CAZVKQ010000045.1:0-6909 GCA_964626985.1 Candidatus Woesearchaeota archaeon
GATAAGGATAAGATTGTTTTAAATGTTATCTAATTTTAGAGTGATTTAATATATGTTGTAGAGAATATAAATGGTTTTTAAGCTGAATGGAGAATTTAAAATATGAAGAGACTTGCTGAATTAGTTAATGATTTTCCTTCTAAGATAGTTAGTCGGATGAATTCTGGAGGTGCATATTACAGCAGCAATATTTTAAGATTAGGGCAGCCTAAGAATCGTGAAAGGCTTGCTGGAGAGGTCACGCAAAGTATTTATTTTAGGGGCTATGAATTAAGATTTGGTTTTTATGATGAGAATAAAGTTTGGGTTAAAGTAGAGCCGTATGCCGATGTACCAAGAGGATATGATATTGAAGCATTAAAAGAAGCATTGAATAATCCCAAATTACCAAATAGAAGCAGAAGGCAGAGCTTATCCGTAAATATCTTTGGTAATGGGGATGTTTCTGTAGATAATGATAACATATATGTTAAATACCCATTTAAGGGAAAGAGTAATAGTTCTGAAACAATCTTTGAAGGATTTTGGTATAAATTTAGGCCGATTCTTCGGGTAATTACCGAAAGCAAGGCTACTTAAAAATCTCGCCGTTTTCCTGACTCCACCATAACAAATCTAGTTCATCTGGAGAGATATTTTTTGCTTTGCATAGTTCAGGAAAAGTTGTTCTATTTCTAAGTAGTGTTTTGCCGACTTTATTTTTCCCTCTTTTATCAAATCTAATGAGCAGAGATTTTTTAGAATATGCCTGTCAAGAATTGCGATTTGGTTGTTTGAGTGGCCAATATTTCTTAGGAAATGCCCTGATTCTTTCAACCCATAGCCGGATACTTTTTCTGCGATTTGATTTCTTAGTTCTAATTTGTTTGGATTTTTAAATAATGGCTTTATTAATCTGAATGATTCCCGGGCGTTGAAAATTCTTTTTACCTTTGTATGATGAAATCTGGTTTTTGTTTTAAGAATATTTGAAATTTGTTCTTGAGTCGGATTTGGAATCTTTGAAAGTTCTAAAACTGCCTGCCAGCACCTCTGCGCATTGCTTTGCGGCGTTAATAAGCAGAAGAGAAATTCTTTATAGTATTCTTTTTCAGGGAGAGATTTAAATTCCTTTAAGCGGGATTTTATTTCTTTCATCTTCTCATTTGGGAATTTGGCATTGTCAATGGATTCCTTTTTTGTATAATAAATCTTGTCCCTGCAAATTGAGAGATTACTGCGTTTATTGAAAGCCCGCCCATAAACGTCTTGAAAAGGCCGGAGATTACAGGTATTTTTGTTTTCTGGGATATATCTTCTATTATTTCGTCAATCTCTTGTTTAGTCAGAGTATAAGGAGTTGCCTGTATTTTTCCAGAGAGGTTTATCAGAAGCGGTTTTTCCGGTCCAGAGCATTCAACGCTTAGAATCGCAGGATTTTTTAAAAGAGGTTCTAATTTTTCAAGGCCTTTTCCAACAGTTAATATTTTCCCCGGAGGTAGCTGATTTATTGGCATTGGCTGATTATAGTTTATTGGAGGCTGTTCTACTCGAGGTGACCTTAATCCTAATGTCTGAATTTTCACTTGGGGCGGCTTTAATTCCGATGCCCGAATTTTTATTTGGGGCGCTTGAATATACTTTTCAGGTTTTCTTGTTCCTATTAAATTTGCTTTACTGAGATTTTCTATTGGGTGCGTCAGAGTAGGCATTTTTGTTTCTGCTATTTGGTTTATTATAGTCAATGTCAATTCCTGAAGAAATATCTTTCTATAATCTAATTTTTGCTGGACCATCTTAGAATCTCGGAAGAGGCCTGTTTGAATTTGGCTCTGGCTGCTCTTGTGTTGGATTTGGTGCTGGAGTAGAGCCATACATTCTCTCTCTGATTTTCCCTTCCATCAAAGTGAGGCCTTTCGCGATTGTCTTATTCTGCTCTAAGAGTTTGTCTATTTTTTCCAGAAACTCATGGTCTCTTTCCGTTCCCTTTACCGAAGGGTTTTTTGCAAAGCTTCTGGCAGCCATCTCAAAAAGAGCCAATAAAGAAGATATTTCATTTGACAATCTGTCAAATTTCTCCGCTAAGTTTATATGGACTTTCTGAAGTTCTATAAGGTTTTCAACGATTTGTTTTTCTATCTCTTTTTTTGTTGCTCTTTTTCTTGAAGACGGCTTATTTTTTTCTTCTGTTGTAGTTGTTTCAACTATTTTTTTCGTCACTCTTTTTGGCATATTAATATTATGAGGCAGAGACTTATAAATCTTTTTAAAGGGGTGTTTTGTAATAGTTTTAGGGTCTGTAGTTCAATGGTAGAATAGACGGCTCCAGCCCGTCAGACGAGGGTCCGATTCCTTCCAGGCCCATTCACTTCCCGCCTTTATATAAGAAAGCTAAAATTATGAATGCAGCGTTGATTATCATCGTGCCATAGAACTCTGCTCCAAGATTGTTTGCCGATGTGAATAAGTATGTTCCTATTATTGAATCCAGATATAGAAATAAAATAAACAAATGTATAAAGAATTTGAATTTTTTCATTAAGAGAGTGCCGAGAATTAAGTAAGAAATTATAAAAATCATTGATAAAGTTGTTATGGGAGGAAATAGATTCAAGGCTAATCTGATTAAGATAAATACTGCTATCAGGTAGAAGGCCGGCTTTTTGGTTTTCATAGTTTCTTCAGCAAGTTTATTTCTTCAAACGAGATTGACGAGCCTTTGAATTTTGTTGCTAATAGTGCTGCTTCCAGAGCCCTCGGGTCTTTTATGTCAAGCAGGCCTAATTTATAAGCAACATATACCAATTCTGATGAGCGGAGGAATTTATATTTTCTAAATGGCTTAAAGTTATTCCCTGACAGGGTCGCTTGAGCCTTCATCTTTTTTGACATTAATGCTTCAAGGTTTTCTGGTTTTTCTGCAAGTATTCTCGTTGTTCTTTCGTCAATAGCTATCAGGTTCTGGATTTGTTTTTCTGTTAGTATTGAAGAGAGGGCGAGGCACGACATTTCGGCATCGCTCACAATGCTGATTGGTTTGTTTCTCACCTTTATCAGATTGTTTGCTTTCTCTTTTAATTCTGCTGTTAAAGACTGGATTTCTCTGGTTGTAATTCCCAGCGATTCTGGTGTTTCCAGCGTCTGGTTTTTTAAGAGTTGTTTTATTCTTAAAGCTTCCAGCTGGAAGCGCGGGATTTTTATCGGTCTGTCAAGAGTTTCGTATTTTACTTTTTCTGTAATCAGAAATTTTCCCTGTAAGTGCTGTTTTAATGGATAGAGAATGTAAAGAAGGCCGTTCATTGATAAGTTTATCAGCGAGCCAGAGTCAAAGATTATTGCTTTCATTGGAAAAACTCCAGTGCCATTCTGGCTCGTTGTTTTATGTTGATTGTTGATGAGTAAGGAGAGTCAGGAAGTCTCTGGCCAGTATATTCCGCAATCTCCCAATTTGTTATACCCAGGAGGTTTGCTGTTTGGGAGAGCGAGATTCCGTGCTCGTGAAGCTTTGAAGCTTTATTGATTGATGCTCTTCTTAAGACTTCTTGGATGTATAGCTTTAGATTTATTGAGAGCGACTCTATTTGAGAGCGGGCTTTTTTAATATATTTCTCATAGGCGCTTTGATTGTCCTGCTCCAAGGCAGAGATTGCCAAGTCTAATGTTGAATTGAATTTCTTTGTGAATGTGTCCCAATTTTTTATTTTCGTGTAGTCTGCTCTTTCTATTAGCTTGCTTAATGTGTAGATTATTACTGCTGTTGTTATGCTCCCGGAGTTTTGGAACGAGCAGGACGAGTGAATTGTCCTGTTTGACAGGTCTTTTAGTTTCAGCGTGTCTTTTTCCATGATTGCTCTTTTTGTCTGCTCTAAGACTAAAGACGCGTTCTGGCACTCTTCTTTTGATAGGTTCATAAATATATCAAGAGACAAGAGTTAATAAATTTTAGTAAGTTTAATATACTTGTTTTTCTTTGTTATAGAATTGGACACAAATTTATTAAACTGTGTCACATACTAGAAAATGGAAATTATATTAGATACGAATTTTATTATTTCATGCATTAGAAAAAGAATTGATTTTATTTCTTTGCTTGAAGCAGAGGGCTTTAGAATTGCTGTTCCAAGAGGCGTTTTACAGGAGCTGAAGGATTTGCGGAGAGCTGATGGAACAACACATGGGGACAGAGTTGCGATTGACATTGCCTTTCAAATGCTCAATGATAAGAAAATTAAAAGAATCAGAGTTGGTGGAAAGACTATTGATGAGGGCTTAATTGCCAAAGGGCGCGAGGGTATATTTATTGCGACTTTGGATAGGGCAATTAAGAGAGAGGTTCAAAATAAAGTTTTTATTGATAATTCTGGGAAAGGGATTAAAGTTGAGAAGGGAGAATAAGCGTACATTGTTACCTTAAAGGGACTTTCCAAAAATTATATAAAGAAATACTTACTATAATCTCAAGAGGTGATGGCACCTCAGAAGCCTTATTCTGAATCACAGTAAATATCAACCAGTAAGGGAACAAGAAATTCTAGAGATGAGTTCTATGTTGGAAAATGCACCATACCTTCTTAATGAAGGCGAGCAACTGACTTATGTTGGTGCAGGAAAATCCGGAACTTGTAACTGTGCAAGCAGTAATTCTTCAGGTGGAACTTGTAGAGCTTTAAGCTTGGAAAATTCGGTTTTCGAATAATTTTCAAGTAAGATGGTCAAGACCTATGACTCACTGACTGGAGTCGGTTTATCGTCCCAGCCTAAAGAAGTTCCTCTTTTTACAGATGAGCCAAAATTCTATAACTATTTTACAGTTCCCAATGAAGATGCTGGAAAAAGATATAATGTTGAAGATATTTATGGACAGGGGTTTGATTCAAACAGGGAGCTTTCTAAAATAAAATCTGTTGGGGAAATGCTTGAAAGACTTTGTTTAAGCAATCCGAGTTCTAATTTTAAGATCAATCATTTTAGAGAAGGTGGCAAGTTTATTCGCCCTTCTTTGTTCTTTTGCTATTCTGATGAACAAGTAGGAAATGTAAATAAGAAAAGAGAAGAGTTGGATAATGGAGAGTATAGATGGATAAAAACTAAAAAAATACCAACAGGTCAAGATATTTATGTTCCAGCACAAATGGTTTTCTTATCCAGAGATTTTAATGATGAGTATGCACTAAGAAAAGAACAGATCAGTACAGGAGCTGCTTTAGGAAAAGTTGGTGAAAACAGGGCTTTTAAGACAGGATTCTTAGAATCTGTAGAAAGGGATTCTATAATGGCTTTTTATCTCAACAGAGTTGAAGGAAGAAAAATGTTTGATTTTTCTGAAGAGATAACGGAGCTAATATATTATCTTAAAAGGTATCAACTTGAAACCCATATTTTCAATACAACTACAGATTTAGAAATTCCAAGTATCCTTGCATTAACAATTGATTATACTGGTTTAGGAGAAGCAGTCAATGTCGGATCAAGTTCAGATTTAAGTTATGAAAGAGCTATAAAAAAAGCTATAACCGAATCAATCCAGTGCAGAAGAATAGGTAGAGTATCAAAAGAATTTTTGCAAGCGGATTCAATTGATGAATCTGAAATAACTTCTTTAGAAAGTAGATTAATTTATTGGAGGGATTTAAGCAGAATAGATAATGTTAAACATTTAATAGAAGAAAGCCCTTAGATATCCTTTAGAAAACTTTCAAACAAAAGAATTAGTTTAGAAAGGGCAGTAAGAAATGTTCACTCAAAGGATTTTAATATTTTAGTTGCAGATATAACTTTGCAGGAAATAAGAGAACAAGGGTTTGAAGCTCTTAAAGTAGTTATACCTGAACTCCATCCACTCTATTTAGATGAAAGAGCCAAAGCACTTTATAGTGTTCATCATGGCGAGATTAAAAATGATTCAAAACTTAAACCCCACCCAGTAACTTAAGATGTTTAAAGAAACAAAGAATTTTTACAACAAAACAAAACTTCAGGAAAAAGATTTAGAAGATTCTCCAGAAAGAACCCCTAATATAACCCATATAGAAGTATTTAGGAAATCTTATCCCAGACTTCCTTCAATAAAACTTCCAGATGTAGATAGGGAAAATAGTGAATTTGAGAATTTATTAGATTATCGGGGGTCTAATAGAACTTTTGCAGATTCTCCTCTGTCTCTTGGAGAATTATCTAAAATCCTTGGTTCGTGCAGAATTGTCGATACAAAAAGAAAACCAGAAAGAAGAACTTATCCCTCTGGTGGAGCAAGATTCCCAGTAGAGTTATATGTTGTGTCTTATAACATAAAAGATTTAAGGAATGGAGCATATCATTATAATATGAAAGATAAAAGTTTAGAGTTACTCTTAGATAAGGATTTAAAGAATTCAAGAAGAGAATTAATATCTCCATATCTTGAAAATCCTGCAGCCACCATTATATTTACATCTGTTATCGCGAGATCAGAAGTAAAATATGGTCTGAGATCTTATCCTTATTCACTAATTGAAGCAGGACATATGGGGCAAAATATTCAGTTATCTGCGTCAGAAATAGGAATCGGTTCTTGTCCTGTAAGTGGGTTTATAGACGATACTGTTAAAAAGATACTTGATTTAACGGATGATGAAATTCCCATTTACAGCATAAGCATAGGAAAAGTTAAAAGAGGATAAAATGGAAAACCAAAACAAAACACTTTTTGAATTACATAATTACTTGGATGTAGAAGGTTCTCCTCAAGAAATAATAGAAAAAATTATTCAAAACATTCCAGATTTAGAAGATATAGGATATGCAGGTTATTTGGAAAAGAAATGGTTAAAAAAAATTATTATAGGGTTTATGTTTGATAAAAATAAAGATAATCAAGAATATTTATATGATCTAAAGCAGAGCGATAAAGTAAAAAGAATTTCTAAAGAAACAATAGAGTTTTGTAGAGAA
>CAZVKQ010000046.1:0-6453 GCA_964626985.1 Candidatus Woesearchaeota archaeon
TGTTGAGTTTTGAGAGGAGCTTGTCTTTTCTCTGCTGTAAAATTTCCTGATGGGCTGGGGGGATTTCTGCGAATTTATCTTGTATTAGAGTTTTATCATATACTTCTTCTTTATTGTTTGTTTTATTTGGAAGAATCTCTTTATTTTCTTGATTAGGTATGCTCTCCATTTAATTAGCTTATTAATATAGTATATAATATTTATTGTTATTCCAATAGATAATTTATTCCTGATATATATTTTGAGCTTTTTGTCAGGCGGAATGGGAAATGCTGTGTTACTGTGTGAGCTTTATTTTCCAGACTTGCGGAATATTTTAATTCTAAGATTGATATGTTTTCTTCTGAGAACTTTTCAATGAATGAATTTTTTTTACTTTTTATTCTGAAGAATTCCATTTCTTTGTCCAGTGTTATTCTGAATAATTTGTCTGCTGAAATGAAGTATTTTCTTTTATAAGTGTTTAGAAGAGAGGGCTTGTATAAGGAGAGTTTTTCCTTCAGCCAACTTGGTATTTCTGATTTGGATATTATTTCCATTATAGAATTTTGCTTGAAGCCTTTTTTAAGCACAAAGCCCTTTATAGGAAAGAACAATTTTTTGCCTAAGTTGCCTGATCTTATTTTTACCTCTAAGACTGGCTTTATCAAGCCGAATAGCTCTCCATACCATCTAACCCTTATCTTCGCCCTTTGTTGGTTTCCGTCTATGTTGTTTTGATAGCTTTCAAGTTCTGTTGTGTCTAAATAAATATTATTTATTGCTCTCTCTTTGTAGGCTTCTTTGAAGAATAGGGGATGATTTTTTATCAGCAATTCTATCTCTTGTATTGGAGTTTTCAAAACAAACTTTCTTTCGCATCTTAAAGATTTATCTTCTTCAGCCATTTGGATAGAGCCTATTGAAAACGCTTTCTTCGCTTCCCAGCTTAATTTTATTTTCTATTGTTAGTGTTGAGCCTTTCTCAACTATTTCTTTGTTTGTATTATTTTTTTCTATTGTTCCTATGGAGTCAATAAATGCAGGACCGAATTCTGTTTTCTTTTCATATACTGCAAAACCATATTCGCAATTTGATAGGGAGGAATTTATTAAAGTAATATATGATTGGTCTTTTCCTGCTATACATATGTACCCTCCATTAATTTCTATGTTACTGCCAATTGCTGTACTTTTCTCCCCTCCGCTAAATCCTTTATCCATTGAGCCGATTATTCTTAGATTATTTAAGTTTACAACTGCTCCTGAAATGTCCAAACCGTCGTTGCCACATTCTAAAAATAAAGAAGACTCTACTGTTCCTTCACCGAAGTCTATGTCTAAGCAGTCAAATTGCCCTTTCTCAAAAGTTGAATTTTTTATTAAGAATTTAGAGTTGATTATATTCAATGAGTCTTCTGCCTTTAAATTTGAGAAAAACGAGCCATCTATTATTACTGGGGATTCGTAGAATGTTACTGCTCCTGTTAATTCCCAATTATTTTGCTTGGCAACACTTAGGCCATCAAACTTTACATTTTTTAAAGTTGATTCTTCTGCACTTAAAACTGCAATGCCTTGTCCTGTATTGTCTGTTGAGAATATTTTTATCAGGTCTTCTGGATTGCCTAAAAATTCCAAGGCAGAATATGATAAGATTGTTGAGCCACTAATTAAATTTAGGGAAAGGGGACTTTTCGCTTTTACTGTAAATCCCGGCGGAATTATCAGGCTTTTATTTACTGTCCACGAGCCTTCTTGTATTAAAATTTCCTTATTGCCCGGATATATTGTCAGGAATTCAAATTCTTCTGGATTTGGCTCCTGCCTTATGAAACTTCTCTCTAATATGTCCTCGCTTTGAAAAGACCAAGGCAGAACTCTTTTTGAATTGATGTAATTTGTCCCAAAAATTTTGTAATTCACTTTTAACAAAGACGCATATTCTTCTTTCCAAGGCAGATTGTCCGGGAGCTTAAATTTTGCCTCTTTATATTCTACTTTTGATAGAAGAGTTTTTCTCTGAAGTAAAACGGGCTCTTCTAATTCAAGAGGTATTGTTTCATTAAAAACTGCTCCTATTATTTCTATTGGAAGAATCTCTATATTTCCCAGAGATAAAATAATGCTTTGAGAACGAGATGTTTCCTGGAAGTAAGCGTTTATTGCTTTTGTTGGAGATAATTTAGCCCTGATTATTTCCTGATAATTATAGAAATCCTCTTTGAAAAAGTGATAGGTTGGAGTGTCTTTGTGTATGATGTCTTTGTTCTTTTTTAGCTCTTTATCCAGCTCGAAGAATATGCTGTCCAGATAGCTTTCTTGCGACATCCTTTCCAGCTCTTTTATGTATTTTTCAAAAAATATTGGGTCTGAGAAAAATAACCCGTAATAATTATTTATTGCGGGGCAAGTTTCCTTGTCTATTCTTAGGCATTTTTGCGAGTAGGGCTCAAAACCTTGATAAGCAGCTCTTCCAATCTCTGCGTCAAAGCCTATCGGCTCAAGAAGAGATGTTACTGGATTGTAATATAATCTTATGTTTGCCCATGCTGTTGTGTGGTGTGCTTCTAATAATGTTGAGATTGCAAAATATTTTGCCAATTTATCTATATCAAAAACTTCGCTTGTCTTTAGATTTCCCTGCCTAAAAGATTCCAAGAGCATTCTTGCCTCTTCAAACTGCGCTGATTTTACTTTGTCTGGCAAAATTTCGTCTTCGTCAAAAGCTCCTATCGTGCTACTATAAAACCATTCGTTATCTTTATCGCTAAAATCTTCAAAAATAAACCCTTCTTCCTTTATTTCGTTCCATAAGTGGTCGTCGTTAAATCTCAATATAACTCCTTCTCTTCTTTTGTTATATTCGATTAGTTCTTTCCCGAAATATTCTTCTAAAGCGTAAATTCCTTTATTATCCCCATTTATAATTACTTCTACGAAATTGTATCTTAGGGATAATATTCCTTCTTTTTTTAAAACTTGATGGTATAAAAATTCGTTTAGATAATCCCTTGTTTTTGGATCCTGGAGCGAGAAGGTCTTCATTCCCATTAGTGTTTCTCCGTCTTTTATTTTTATTCTTAAAGACCACTTGTCGCCTTCTATGTGGTCTATCCACTTTCCTTTCAGCCTTAATTTAGAATTGTAAATTTTATTTTTATAGGTTATTGTTGCTGGCACATATTCCTGTTCTGAAGATATTAACAGGCCGAGGTCAATTGCTTCTGCTCTTTTGTATTCTAGTTTTTTATAGTTGTCGTAGTTTATATCTATGTATATCTTTTCTGGATTTGAGAATTGCCCTTTTATATAGTTATATGGTATCTTTATGTTCTCTTTTGAGATTGATTTTAGCCTTTCTTGGATATCTCTTAAATCCTGTATTCCTAAAAAGTGCAGGATTTGTATTCCCCTCTCTGATGGATTCTGTAATGTTCCAAAAAAGCCAGAGATTAATAATCCTATGAGTATACCAATTATTGCAGATATTATAATTAATAAAATAATAACTGTTAATTTTACTTTTTTTGAATTGGTTATTTGAATTGATTTCTTAATTAAATTTTTTGTCCCTACATAGAACTTGCTGTCTGCTCTTTCTTTTATTTTCATCTGTTAGTAAATGCCTATTTTGTCTAGGTATGTTATATTAAGTGAGGGCGAGAGTTTTTTCAGCTCTTCCATTAATTTCTCTAGTTTGTTTATTGAATCTATATCTATTAAGAATGATGCTTCAAACATCTCTTCATTTGCGTGGTCAAATCTTCTAAGTCTTATTGAATCACAATATTTGCTTAGGATTAATTTTATGTTTTTCAGTGTTGAGTTTTTGTCTGTTCTGCCTGATATGTTTAGATAAAGATTTTGGCTTTCTTCTTTTTTATAGGTGAAATGCCTCCCCCAGATGAATAAACTTATGAGTGCAAAGGAGATTAATGTTACTAATATCTGATTTGCTCCGAGGCCCAGACCTAAAGCAATAGCCATGAATAAGAAAACTAGTTCTTCCGGCTCTTTTATGGCCGCACGAAACCTTACTATTGATAGTGCGCCTACCAACCCTAAGGAAAGAGCTAAAGATGATTTTACAACTGCTATCACAAGTGTTGTTATCATTGTTAATGGAATAAAATTGTCTGAAAATTTCTTTCTGTTAGAGATTGCTGTCCCGTATTTTATGTAAAGCCTGGCCAGAATGTATGAAAGGGCAGCTGCTAGAAGGAGGGCTATGACTAATGAAGTTATATCTACTTGAATTGGTTGAGATGCCAGAAATTCTTCAAACGTTTGTATTCCTACTACCATTTTTGTATGTGAAATGATGAGTTTAACTTTATATAAATCTTTAGATGGTTACTGCGGAGCAATCTGCAATTCTTCTGGATATTCTGTTTCAAGATATTCCTCCTTGAATTCAATGTTTTCTGGATAGTTAATTTCCCAGATTCTTACTGGACCCCTTAAGCCGTTTAAATAAATGAAATCGCTTTCAAATCTTGAGTTTTGTGCTTTTATTTGAGATACTGCTATGTCATCCTCTGAATGGACGAGCTTGAAATAGGGGTTGTCTTCCCCGTATAAGAGGAGGCGCGCCAGCTGGGATTTTACTGTTCTTCTTGACAAGTATAATAATGCTCCGTCCTGATCTAATTGCTGTCTAGTTAAATCAAAGCTTGGATAGATAAATATTCCTGATTCTAAACCAGAGCCGAAGTCTATTAATTCTTTTTCAAATGCATATCTTAGGGGAAGGTAATATCTCTGTTCTTGGTAGAGGAATACTCCTTGGGGGAGATTGATTAGATTTCCTGACTGATTTTTTTCTATTATCACTCCTATTATCGTTGTCTTTCCTTCAGGCAAGAATATGTTAGTTTCATTATCTCTGTAAATTATATCTTCGTCTGTTTCTATTTCTCCCCCATATATATTCATTACTGATTCTTTTTTCTCTACTGTGGCGCTGTTGTCCTTTCCCATTGAGGATATTATGCTAACTCTGTCGTAGTTTGTGTCTGAACCGATTAGGGAGAAAGCAGAGTATTTTCTGACATCTCTTGAGTCTATTAGAAAATGCGTTACGTTGTGGGCGTAAAGGAATTCAAGGGCTTCAATGTTGTCTGTTCCTGTCAAGGTGTGACGGCCGATTAAGTAGTTCCAGTAAGAGATGACGTTGCCTCCGTCGAGAATTGTTGCTCTTTCGCCTATTGATTGAGTCCAGTAGCCGTAATCCCACCAGCTCGCAAAAACTGCATCTTGCGGTGTGTTCTCTCTAACCCAAGACATTGCTTTCTGCCATTGTTGGGTATATGATGAAGGAACAAAGTTTTTTACTTGGTCGTTTATAGAATTGTAGAACCCATAGGCTGATAGGATGGCTAATAAGAGTGCTATGGTGAAGAATATCCAGAGAATTATTTTTTTTGACTCGCTTTTTTTTGCGAGAGCGAATAGTTTAACTAATAGATATGCTGCCATTATTGAGGCAGATGGAACAACAACTAGTGTAAGCCTTGTTGAGCTTCTTGTGCCAAGAAGAGTTATGAAGAAAAATGCTATTAGCAATATCATTCCTGTGTCTATTTTTTCCAACTGCTCTTGGTTTTTTTCCTTGTGATATTTGTAATAATAATATCCGAAAACTCCCAGGAATATCAGGGCTCCTATAAAGTAAATAACTAGGCTTATCGTATTTGAGCCGTTTAAGATGCTATTTTCCGCGATTCTGCTGAATATTATTGACAGGATTAGAACGAGATAGGCAAACGTTGTTATTAATCTTTCTTTTTTTGCAAATATGGAAATTGTATTATAGAATAATAGAGCTGAACCTGTCATAAAGAGAAGAAAGAAAACCGGGATATTTGCTATTATTGGGCCGAACTCTCCCGCCCATTCTATAAAGAATGGCTGCCTGTTTTCTATTATAGTTGAGCTTAATCTATCTGTAATTGGCTGGATTAGCGGCTGGATTAAGTTCTGTATTCTACTTATAAAGAAATTAGGGCCAAATAAAAGTATTGACATTACTAATGAAATAGTTATCGTGATAATAAGAGCTGTAACTCTTAAAGGTATTTTTGATATTAAAGGATGTTTAAAATATTCTTTTAGTTTTGTTTTATGGATTAGTTGGGAGATTAAAAATGAAGAGAGGATTGCGATAATAATTAAAGAGAGGGGTAATTGCAAGATTGGAATTAGTGGATATCTTTTTGAGAAGAATGACATTAAAAAAATAAGCAAGAAGAACCATATTGAAGCGATATAAAATCTTCTGGTATTTAGCTGACCTAATAAATATGTAATAATTAGAGTAATTGTTATTGTGATTAAAAGAAACGCGAACCCGCCCCAGATTAGAGCCATTGCAGCTGAGGAGATCCCTGCTAAAAGCGCGAAAGATAACTGGGCCCTTAGAGATTTTGCGTGCCAGGCAGAGAGGAAGAAATAGAAGCCGAGGAAGAGAAA
>CAZVKQ010000047.1:0-352 GCA_964626985.1 Candidatus Woesearchaeota archaeon
CTTTTTAGAAGTAGTTCGTTAGGGGCAAGAATTTTTGTAGGTAAGCATTAATTTTTCATTATTGTAATATTATAGATAAGAAATTATGACTTTCTATTAATTAAATATGGTCTAAATTTAAAACCCTGTCCAACTAAATGTTCTCCCGATTCATTTGGAAAAACATAAGCACAATCAATTAAGTTTCCTAATTCTACAGCTTTTAAGGTAGTATCAAATAAAAGATGACCTGTTTGATAAGGTGCAATTATTTTGAAATCTGGATTCCCTTCCATTATTTCTATATCTCTGCCAATAATTAATTCATCTCCAAAGTGAACAGAATAGTTGTCAGGACCTTTTATTTCAATAC
>CAZVKQ010000047.1:362-6426 GCA_964626985.1 Candidatus Woesearchaeota archaeon
TTCCCTAAAGATTCTTCCCGTTTTTTCTTCTGAATATAGGGGTATTGTACCTTCTCTAAATGCTTTTTGAGTTCCAATATGTTTTTCAGCTAATGCTTTTAATCTTTCATCTAGAGTATCCAGTGGACTAGTAGGTCGAACTTCTGGTTGTGTTCTTCTGTTGAATAATTTTAGTAGTGTCATTTTTATTTACCTTATAATGTACTAGATAATTAGTGTTAGTATTTAAATCTTTCGGTTTTATTGTCTTTCAGCAGTAGTTACAATTCTTGCCCTTCGTTCGTTTTGTTAGTTGGTAGTTGCGAGCCAAACCCCCTTAATTGATAGTTGCCGACAATTGAATAGAATAACGAAAGGGTAATAATTTGAACTTTAAAAAAGATTTATATACGCATTTTATGTTGATAGGATATGATAAATGTGAAGAATATTGTTTTGGGAATTGGGATTTTTATAGTTTATCTTTTAATGCTGGGATATGGGATTGAGGCGTTTTATCCCTCGCCGAAGTATGATGATTTTTGCACGCCTGGGAGGTTTCAGTCGTATTATCCTGACAAGCCGATTCCTGCTACTCCTGTGAATTGTACTTATTCTCCTCAGTTGAGAGATGCCGAGCAGGCATGTTATGTAGATAGGGGAAGCCCTATTTATGAATATGATGAAAATGGATGCACTGTTAGTGTGAGAGAGTGTGATTACTGCCAGAGAGATTTTGACGATAAGAATAAGCAATATTCAAAAATTGTTTTTGTAATTGCCTTAATTGCCGGAATTGCGACCTTGCTTATCGGCTTTTCTATATTAAGTGTTGAGCCTGTTGGGAGTGCATTGATGGCTTCCGGAGTTGGTGCTATAATTTATGGAAGCATAAGGAATTGGCAGAATTTAAGTGATGTCTGGAGATTTTTGCTTTTGTTTGCGGCCTTGGTTTTGCTGATTTGGATTGCATTGAGACTGAATAGGAGAAAGGGATTTTTTGGGTTTGGAAGGTGAATTGATATTACTCCTTATTTTCTAGCTCTTCAATTACTTGTTCAATTTTGTGCCTAATGTTTATCGATGGATGGAAATAAAATATAGATTTATCGAGATGGTTTCCAATTATATATATTATCGGTTTTCTTTTGTCAATATGTGATGAGATTGCTACCCCCAATTCTGTATACATCCCAGTACCTGCTCTATCACTTATAAGAACAAAGATATCAGAATCTCTTACTCCTTGGATGTCTTGTATTGAATGCTCTCTTGCTTGCCTAGCATTTGTTGCGTATGGCCTTGAGATATTTTGCAATGTCCAATCAACTGTAATTTCGTGCCCTCTATTTTTAAGTAGGTCGTATATTCTTCTGACTTCTCCAGTACGTGCTGTTCTTGATGCAATATAAAATTTCATTATCCTAAATATCTCAATTTTCCAGGACGGGGCTCGTAAATCAGCCCTTCTTGAATGAGCCTTCTGATTTCTTCGTTTATTATTCCGGCCGGTTCTTTTAAGTTCATTATTATTTTGTCTATTTCAATTCCTTCTGTTTTCTCTGCCTCTTTGATTGATTGGAGTATTTTGTCTTTCAGCTCTAAAAGCTTTGTTCTGTCAATTTGTTTTGGTGTCTCTGCTTCCACCTCAAGTTTTCTTAGCAGAAGGAATTGGGGAGTTTTCTTTTTTATTATTTCTGGAGTTATGTAGACTTCGTTGTTCCATTGCTTTAGCAGGCCGATTATTAGGACTGTGCTGCCTTCGTTTAACGAGGACAGTTTTTCAATATCCTCGCCGAAGACTTTTGCTTTTATCTGGCCTGTTCCGTCGTCTAGCGTTATTGAGCCGTATTTTTTCTCGCCGTCCTGAATATATTTTTCTGTTATGTTTGCTATTAGATTAATTCTTGAGACTTCTTGGCTGTTGATTTCAAGGGCTTTCAATCTATCTAAATCTAAAATCTGCTTCCCTGCCAGGATTGGGCCTATTCTTAATTTATATGCGATGTGTCTTTTGAACCCTTGTGAGATCTGCTTCTGGCTAGAAGAGCCTGATTCAGTTTTTTGGGGTGTATTTTCTTCTGCTTCCATTTTTATTTTTTATCAGCTACATTTTTTCTATATAACCTTTTTTTGGCTTGAAGATGTCGCCTGATTTTGACAGTTGAGTGAGGGCTTCTTCAAGTTCGTCTTTTGACAGCTTTTCTTGGAGCGCTTTTTCTAATTCATCTATTGGGATTAGCTTTCCGAGTTTTGTTTCCAGCTCTGAGAGTGTTTCTTTAACTAATATAATTTTCCCTCTCTTGGAAGATGTTATGCCTGTTGTCATTCTGTCTATGTCAAAGGCTTGAGTTTCCTCATCGTAGCCGACCTGCTGCAGGGAAGTCTTCAGGAGCTCTATCGCTTTCTGTGCATCTTCTTTAGTTACTTTTTCCTTTAGATGGAGCTTTGCGTTTGCTTCCGACAATCTTATTATTCCTTCAAGCTGCCTTGCCGTTATTGGAATCGGCTTTATTACAGAGTCTGATATATGTGAGGATTGGTTTCTTAGCTTTACATAAAATTCTTTTATTTCTTCCACTGCCTCGTTTGTCAGCGCCGGCTTTATTTTCTGCCTTGCGTATGCTATATATTTTCTTAGGAGATTAGGCGGAATTATGTCTCTTACTACCTTCTGCTGGTGCTCTTCCAAAACATGGGATGCAATTGCCTCGTCTTGTGTTTTGTTCGGCAAATCTCTTATGACGAATATTACGTCAAATCTTGATAATAGCGCTGGAGAAATATCTATTTGTTGAGGTATTGGAGTGTATGGGTCAAATCTGCCCAGCTTTGGATTTCCTGCTGCGAGGACTGTTGTCTCTGCCCTTAACGTGGCTTGAATGTTTGCTTTTGAGATTGTTACGGAGTTATGTAAGACCATGTTATTGGAGATGAAACTGTGCGTTGGTTTAATTGTTATATCATAAACCCATTTTACATTGTTGTTTTTTATTGTTTCAACCGATTTTATTTTTGACCATCTTATCTTGCCGAATGCTAATTTTTTGAGCTCTCTTAATTTTGGCATGACTAATAACATTTCGCTTATTTCTTTTAGGAGTATTCTTTGATATTCTTTATCTTCCTCATTTTTTTCTTCTTTTTTTCTGAGCATATAGCTACTTATTCCTAATTTTTTAGAGATACTTAAAATTGAGAGTTCAAGATTTTCTCTTATTTTTCCCAACTTGGCAGGATTTTTTATTTTTTGTATCAATTCTTTTGCATCTAATAGTTTTTCTATTCTGTTTTCACAGATTTTAATCATTTTTTGCAGGGACGGACGATGTTTATGACAGTTCATACAGATCTGGTTTTCTATGTATTTTTCTTTTATTATTTTTAGCTGGTCAAAAATTTCCTTAATAGTTTGGGAAGCGTAAGGGACTACATCAGAAATTGATCTATATGTCTTGTCTTTTTTGATGTATTCTTCTAATCTGTTTTGTTTTTTTTCTGACAGGAATCCTATGTTTAGGTAGAATTTTAGGAGGTTTTCTTGCCCGCAAATGTCTATTCTGAATACATTTTTATCTGAATAAATTGAGGAGATTATGCCAAATCTTAAAAGTAATTCATTTACTTGTTCTGCTAATTTTTTGTTTTCTGTCACGAGGGAGATTCTGCAACCGTTTCTTTTTATATTTACAACTGTTCCATCTCCATCAAACATCGCTCTTAAGAGAAATGATAAATCTTGTTTTTTACATTTCATTATTTGGTTTGGTATACATTTGAATTTGCCTTTCTTCAGGAGGTTTTTATCTAAGTTATTGAAGAATTTAATTACTTCTTTTGATATGACTCTTACAGCGAATTGATTGTTTCTTTTTGTTATACCAGGAGTTTTATTGAAGACAAAGCTGACTGCATTTGAGTAATCATGTATTAGGTCTCTATTATTATTCCAAAATTGTATTCCGTTTTTTTTGCCCCTGTTTAATTCATAGGAGCCGTCAGTTATATGGTAGCCCAGTAGTTTACATAATTCTGGACCATTTTGGATTGCTGTATTTTCGAAGATTTGTTCTTCTCCTTCTATTGGTAATTCTGATGGTATTGGAAAAAAATCCCCTTGTTTTAGTTGTTTTGAAGGAATTGTTGATATCTTTCTGTTTTTGAATGTCCAACATGGGTGTTCTGGAGTGACTGTTATTTCTCTTCCGTTATTTAACTTTATTTTTATAAATTCATTCGGTGCAATATGCCTGCTTACTTTGCTTATCTTTGCAGGATATATTGATTCGAAATCTGTTGTTAAGATTTTTATTTCTTTTTTTAAGGGCAGGATTTCACAGTTGATTCCCCTTTGTATTTTTTCTTTGTTTTCTTCCATTAAAGAATCTACTAGTTTTCTTATTTCTATTTTTGAGTGGTCTGCAAGGGTGAGTTCGAGGTCTGGTAGATAGCATTGTTGCTCCATTGCTTCGTGCATTGTTGAGCGGTCGTGCTCGTCCATTTTTTCTATTTCGTCTACGCAGACTGTTCCTTTGTTTGATAAGACCATTGCTCCTGCTTCTAACGACCAGCCCTTGAGGAATTCGTCTTTGACGACTGCTGCTGTCAGGCCTGCGGCTGTTGCTGCTTTTCCAGAGACATAACGGCCCTTTGGGGCTATTGTTGAGGTAAATTTTAGGATAACTGATTTTGCGACTCCGGGATCGCCGACTAAGAGGATATGTATGTCTCCTCTTGTGTTTCCGCCGTCTGATTTTTTCTTTTTTACTCCGCCGAAGAGCTGCAATAAGATTGCTTCTTTTATTCTTTCAAAACCGTAGACTGACGGAGCGATGCTCTGGGATAGCCTTTTGAAGACGCTTGGGTCTGCGGACAGTTCAAGGATTTGTTTTACATCTTCTTCTGTTACATTTATGTCTTCAAAGGATTCTTCCAATGAATAGATATTGTTTGCTTCCAGTGCGATGTCAAATCTTGTAGATATTGCTCCTGTTTGAATTGGGACAGGGACTTCCTTCAGGACGCCGAAAATTTTCACCCTTGAACCGGGTGTTGTGTGCTCTTCCATTTTTGGGTCTACTAAATCTTCTTTTAGGAAGACATTTATTCTTCTTGGCTGTTCCCCTCCTTCCAAGGCATCAGGAGACTCTTCAATTACCAATCTCTGGGCGTCTACCATCTCCTTTGAAAGGAGTTTGAAGTTTCCTCTCCATGAGCAGGAGCATCTTGAGGGCTCCCGGAATTTTCTGTCTATCTGCAGGACAGAAAGAATTGCGCCACAGCTTGGGCATTCAAATTTTGCATTTACTACTTGGGGCCTTACGTCTGATGACTGTCTTATTATTCCTTCAACGCTTAGGAATTGGTCAAGGTGTTTTGCCCTTATTTTCCTGACTTTGATTTCTGTTGTTTTAGGCAGGTCTTGGAATCTTATTCTTGGCTTTTCTAATAGGCCTGATTCTTCAAGGGCATTTTCCATTATTGCGATTGTTTCTTCAGGAGCTTCAATTACTCTTTCTGCCAACTGCGGAGAGAATTGAGATAAGACGGGAAATTGGAGCTGGATTGTTTTTTCTTCTGACCTTATGGACTCTGCCAGCTCTTTCTTGTTTGCGTCAAAAAAATTCTTTGCTTCGAGGATTAACTCATCCTGCTTTTTTATATTGGGCGGCATTTTTTTTGAAAGAAGAGAGTGTTTATATTGTTTGTTGTAATGGGGAAAGATATTTATATTATTGGTTGTTAGAGTTTGTATGAAATTGGTCGCTAGCGATGGGAGTTTATATGCTGTTGTTAGAAAGATGAGAAATAGTAGTAATTATTCTGATAGGAGTGAAAGAAGGAAGTTTATAGAGAGATTAAACTTCTCACATGTTTTTCGTGGTGTTCCTTTTTCTGGCCAGCTTTATCATTTAACGCTCGTAGAAATCCTCGGATTCAGAGATTTAAATCTCTGACCCATTCAACTCCTTGAGTTGAAGGTTTTAATCCGTGTTATTAGCGAGGATTTCTCCGGCGGTCACAAAACCAGAACAAGCCCCACACTCAGAGATTGAAAATCTCTGATACATTCAACTCCTTCGGA
>CAZVKQ010000048.1:0-6347 GCA_964626985.1 Candidatus Woesearchaeota archaeon
ACAGAAAAAATAGTTAATAAATATTTATATATAACGCGGGATATATTTACAGATAATTATCCATAAAATAATTAAATAATCTTTTGTTATTCAGATTATGAAATTTGTTCAAACTCCATTAAGAGATGTCATAGAAATTCATCCGAATGTTTTCAAGGATGAAAGGGGGCATTTTTTTGAGAACTTTAAAAAGAAAATATTTGAAGATTATGGGATTAATGCAAATTTTGTTCAGGATAATCAATCTCTTTCAAAGAGGGGTGTTTTGAGAGGCTTGCATTTTCAAAAGCCACCATTTGCTCAAGCTAAACTTGTTTATGTTGTTAAAGGAAAAGTTTTGGACGTCGCTGTTGACATTAGAAAGAACTCTCCAGATTTCGGAAAATACTATTCAACTATTATAGATGATAAAAATAAAAAAATCTTATTTATTCCAGAAGGATTTGCCCATGGTTTTTTGACTTTAAAAAACAATACAATTTTCTGCTATAAATGCTCAAATTATTATAATAAAGAATCTGATTCTGGAATTTTGTGGAATGATCCTGCCCTGAATATAAATTGGCAGCTTAGTAAATATTCTATTGAACAGCCATTTTTATCGGAGAAAGACTCCGGGCTTATGACTTTTAAGGAATATTCTGGCAATCCAGTTTTCTGATGCCGCGGTTTTACTATTTAATATGAATGATATATTATAATAAACTATATAAAACTAATTCTATGGGGTTTTGTATGCTTGATTACGGCTCTGTTGTGGATAGAAAAGAGTGCAGGATTTGCGGGAATAATAGCCTTGTTAAATTTATTTCATTTGGAAAGATGCCTGCGGCTAATGCCTTCTTAAAAAAGGACGAGCTTGATAAGAAAGAATTTATGTATGATATGGAAGTTGGATTTTGCGAAAATTGCAAAATGGTTCAACTAATAAATATTGTTCCTTACGAGAAGTATATTGTCCCTGACTCAAGCGGGAAGACGCATTATGCTTATTTCTCTTCTACATCTAAATTTATGGAGAAGCATTTTGCCGAGCTTGCGAAAGAGATTGAAGAGAGATTTCTGGAACCTAACTCAAAAGTCCTGGAAATAGGAAGCAACGATGGTATTTTCCTGAAGGCATTTAAGAATCATAAAGTTTTAGGAGTTGAGCCGTCGCAGAATGTTGCAGAGATTGCACAAAAACAAGGCATAGAAACAATAACTGAATTTTTCAATGAGTTCTTAGCTAGAAAGATTGTTGGGAGGAAAGGGAAGTTTAAAGCGATTGTTGCTACTAATGTAACTCTTAATATTATCGGGCTTAGAGATTGTTTCAAAGGAATTTATGAGCTTCTTGAAGATGACGGAGTTTTTATAACCGAAGACCCTTACATAGTTGATATTTTGGAGAAGGGCTCTTATGACCAGATATATGACGAGCATATATGGTATTTTTCTTTGAGCAGTTTGAAGAATTTGTGTGAAATGCATGGAATGGAGATTTTTGATGCTGAGAGGCAGGAAGTTCATGGAGGGTCTATGCGAGTTTATATGTGCAAGAAAAGAGCTTATAAAAAAAGTGATAGGTTAAAGAAATATCTCCAGGAGGAGGAAGAAAAGAGGATAAATGGTATAGAACCTTATATAACCTTTGCAAGGAATGTTGAACAGTCCAGAAGAGAATTAATAAATGTTCTTTATGAACTGAAGGCTCAAGGCAAAAAGATAGTTGGATATGCTGCTGCTTCTAAAGGGACTATTGTCCAGAACTATTGCAACATTGGGACAAATGTTTTAGATTATATTTGCGACTCTACTCCTTTCAAGCAGGGATTGTATACTCCTGGCAAGAAGATACCTATTGTTTCACTTGATGTCTTTCATGATGATAAGGATGTTGATTATGCTTTGCTGTCTGCTTGGAACCATGCTGACGAGATTATTGGCAAGGAAAAAGATTTTATTTCAAGAGGAGGGAAATTTATTGTTCATTATCCTAAAGCAAGGATATTAGAAAGCGAGCAAATAGAAGCGAAAAGTTCTAAGATGGGAGAGATAGAGTTCAAGAAGTTGAAGGTTTTCGCTAATGACCAGGGATATTTGTTCGAGACTGTAAGAGCTGATGATGAAATTTATGGGGGGAAGTTCGGGCAAGTTTTAGTTTCTGTATTATATCCCGGAGTTATCAAGGGGCTTCATAGACATTCAAAGCAAACTGATTATACTGTGACTATACAACATGCATAAAAGGAAACATAAAATATGTTGTTGCCAAGGAGAATGGAGACGGGACAGCAGATGTTAAGACTTATGTCTTGGGAGAGAATAATCCTGTCATGATAAAAGTTCCTCCCGGCTATTGGCATGGTTATGCTCCTTTGGCTAATGAGGGCGCTACTATCTTACATTTAATGGATGTTACTTTTAATCCAAAGGATGACGATACTGAAAGGAAAGATGCTTTTGCTTTTGGGGATGTTTGGAGTGTTAAACCAAGTTAGATTTCATTCTTAAGAATCCTTTCCAAAATCCTGCTACATAGATTGTATGGATTGCAGGGGAAAGCCCTATGTAAAGAGGAAATAATGATGGAGCTTTCTTGATTGGAAAAGTAAACCAAATTGGAATTAGTCCAACTATTGGTGTTGCTTTTATCAGACCTTTCCATAATTGAGGGAGCTTTGCGCCAAATAATTTTGTTACTGCTCCAGAGCCTTGCGCGTATTTGTATTCTAATCTGAGACGCTCGTGTCCTGTATAAGGATGCCAGTGATAAATTTTGCATCCCGGATAAGCTATTTTTCCTCTTGCTTTCATTTTTATATAAATATCGTCGTCTATTCCTCCTAATTTTGGGTCTTCATTAAAAAGCCCTGCTTTAATAATTATGCTTCTTCTATATGCACAGCCCCTTGCATCAAGAGCTGAACGAATTACTCTTTGCTCTTTTGCTGTTAGTGCTTTTGAAATAGCGTCTGCATTTTTCCATAAATCATAAGGCATTACTATTGTGTCTGAAACAGTCGCTACGATTTTTTGGTCTTTTAACAGGGGCTTGATGAGAGTTTCTAGCCAGCGCTCATCTGTTGGAATACAATCTTGATTCATTGTTACGACTATTTCGCCTTGAGCTTTTTTAATTCCGTAATTCATTCCTTGAGACTCTGTCATTCCTGTTATTTCTAGAATTTCATTCTCGACTGTTTGCTTTTCGAGCATCTCTTTTACTCTCCCATATATCTTTGGGTTGGGTTTGTATATTGGGATTACTATTGGTATTTTCATAGTATCTCTGCAGGTTAAAACTTTATAAATTCTTATGTGCCTAAGAATTTATGAAAATATTAGGGTTATGCAACTTTTCATCTGGTATTTGTGGTGTTTGGACTAGAGCAAGAGAAGAAGCTATAAGACTGGCTGAGAGAGGACATGAAGTAAGAGTTTTTTCTTCTAACTTTGTCAAGGGAAGTAATGAGATTGCTCCTGCTGAAGAAAGGATTGGGAATGTACTTGTTAGAAGATTTTTGGGAAAGAAACTTGGAGGGGAGAGCTTTATGAAGTGGGATTTTGAATCAGAGGCATTGTCCTTCAAGCCAGATGTTATTATTGCACACTCTTACAGACATTTACATACTCATAAAGCTGTTAAGATTGGCCGTAAGATTGGCTCCAGAGTTTTTTTAGTTACGCATGCGCCATTTATTCAAGATGGTTTGACTAGGGATTTTTTGTCAAAAATTTCTGTTAGATTTTATGATATGAGTATAGGGCCGAGGATTTTAAAAAGGTTTGATAAGATTTTAGCTATAACGAAGTGGGAAGTGCCTTACCTCTTGAATTTGGGCGTTTCTGAAGATAAAATAGAATATGTTCCCAATGGGATTCCTTCTGAGTTTTTTTCTGCTGACTCTGGAGAAGTAGATGGGAAGAGGATTTTATTTTTGGGACGGATTTCTCCGATTAAAGATATTGAAACTTTAATTAGGGCTGTTAGTCTTGTTAAGGACAAAAATAAGTATTTAGAGATTGTTGGGCCTGCTGAAAAAGATTATCTTTATAAGTTAAAGAACTTGATTGCTGAGCTTGGAGTTGAGGATAGAGTTAAGTTTTCTGCACCCATTTATGATATTAATGAGAAGATAAAAAAGATAGACTCTGCCGGAGTATTTGTTCTGCCCAGTAAAAGCGAGGCCATGCCACAGTCTTTGATTGAAGCTATGGCTCGGAAGAGGATTGTTATTGCTAGTGATAATAGGGGTGCTAAGGACTTGATTGAGCATGGGAAAAATGGACTTTTGTTTAAAGTCGGGAATTATAAAGAGCTTGCTGATCTTTTGAATGGAAATTTTGAGGATTCTGATTTGGGCTTGGAGGCTAAGAGGAGTGTTGAGAAGTTTTCCTGGGATAAGATTGTTGATAAATTGGATAATATACTTCATCACTAAAAAGTTTTTAAAGAAACCTTCTCCTTTGGTTTAATGAATATTCTTATAATAAAGACTGGAGCCAGAGGGGATGTTGTTAGGAGCAGTTTTTTGGCTCAAGCCCTTAGGAATAAATATCAGAAAAAAAACCCTAAAATTTTCTGGCTGACTAATAGGAATGTTGGAAAACTATTCCAGAATAATCCTTATGTTGATTATGTGGTGTTATCGGAGAATAAGGAGAAATTAAGACCCTTGTATTTTGATATTGTAATTAACTTAGAAGAGTAGGAAGAGATTTGCAGGTTTGTTTCATTATTGAATACCGGAGAGGTTAGGGGTTTTTATTTTGTTGGAGATAAAGTTGTTCCAAGTGAAAGCGCTAAAGAATGGTATGTTATGTCTGCTTTAGGAGAGAGGCCTATGAATAATATTTTAAAGAAAATGAATAGAAAAACGCATAGGCAGATAATTGGAGAGATTGCTGAAGTTGATTGGAGAAAGTATGAACCGTTTCTTAGACTTAGTGCTGGGCAAAGGAAGATTGCCGGTGATTTCATTAGAAGGTATGGACTGAATAAAGAGGAGTTGATAATCGGATTAAATACCGGCTCTGCTGATAGATGGCCGAAGGCACTTAGCGTGAAAAAAACTGCTAAGTTAATTGATATATTATATAAGAAATTTGGCGCTAAAATTCTCTTGTTTGGGGGGCCTAATGAAATCTCAAGAAATAGAGAGATTCTTAGAATATCAAAGTCTCCTGTTATTGACACTGGATGTGGAAATGACTTGTCTGAATTTCCCGCCTTAGTTAGTGTTTGCAATTTATTTATAACTAGCGATAGTTTGGGCTTGCATATTGCTCTGGCGTTGAAGAGAAAAACTATATGCTTAATTGGGCCTACCTCTCCTTATGAAATTGATATGTATGGTCTTGGAGAGAAGGTTATTGCTAAATCAAAAGATGTTTGCTCCTATAAGACTAAATCAAATTGTATGGATAAGATTAACCTTAACGAGGTAATTGAGAGTGTAGAGAAGTTAGCGCTTCAAAAGATAACTTTGGTAATAACTGCTTTTAAGGAGCCTAATATTGGCAGAGCTATTGAGGCGGCTTTAAATCAAAGGACTAGTGTGAATTATAATGTTGTGGTTTCTGCTCCTGATGATGAGACAATTGAAATTGTTAAAGATTATGCTGAAGAAGATGAGAGAGTTAGTATTTTTAGAGATCCCGGCAAGGGGAAGAGTTATGCTTTGAATTTATTGTTCAAGGAGATTGATACTGATATTTTGGTGTTAACAGACGGAGATGTCTTGATAAGTGAGAATTCTATTGAAGAGATATATAAAACTTTTCTTGATCCTGAAGTGGGATGTTTTACCGGCAAACCTGTTCCTATTGAAGATAGGAAGATAAAGTATGGATATTGGGCAAACTTCCTTTTTGACGCAGCCCATAAGATAAGAAAAGATGCTCATAAGAGGAATGCATTTATAGAGTGCTCTGGATATTTGTTTGGTTTTAGAAAAAAGAAAATTGATTCTATCCCATTAGATGTTGCAGAAGACAGTGTTATTCCCTATTATTTTTGGGAAAAGGGATACAAGATAGCTTATGTTGAAGAGGCTGAAGTTTATGTAAAGAATGTTGATAACTGGAGGGATTGGATAAAACAGAAAGCGAGAACAAGTAAGGCGCATGAAACTCTTGATAAGTATGTTGATGTAAAGACTACTGAGAGAGTTAAGAGTTTTGGTAATGAGGCTAAGGGGGTTAAGATGCTTTTTGATTATCCTAAAAATATTTTAGAAGCTATTTGGACAGTTGAGCTTATGATAGCCAGACTTTATATGTGGTATGGTGTTTTTTTAGATACGAAGATTAAAGGGAAGACTTATGGGGTTGCTTGGGAGAGGGTTGATAGTGCGAGGTGA
>CAZVKQ010000049.1:0-6127 GCA_964626985.1 Candidatus Woesearchaeota archaeon
TTGATGTAATCTCCTTGTATAGCGGAGACTATAAGTCTAAATTTTACCTAAGGCAAATAGGCAAACTTGCGAGAATTCCACTTAAAACCTGCCAGAATATTCTTACTATTCTTGAGAAAGAAAAGGTACTAAAAAGCAAGACCGAAGGAAAAAATAAATATTTTAATTTAAATCTTGACAACATTCATGTTAAGTCTTATCTTCTAAAAGCTGAAATCCACAAAACAGAGTTTTTTTTAGAAAAATACCCAGAATTTAAGACATTTTTAAAATCCGTCCATACTAATGCTATTCTAATTATCTTTGGAAGTTTTGCTAAATTTAAGGCAGATAAAAATTCTGACTTAGACTTATTTATAATCTCAAATAAAAAAGAAAATTTGCCATTTCATTTACTGTCCTACAAGGTTCATCAAAATAGCCTAAAAGAAAAATCTTTTAAAAAAGCAATATCTGAAAAAGAAACCTTAATAAAAGAGATCGAAGAAAATCACATAATTTTAAATAACCCTTCTTCTTATGTGAATATCCTCTGGGAATATTATGGAAACTAAAAAACTTGGGTGGTGTTTCAGATTAAAAGACGGATTAAAGATAGTTGAGCCGAATGAAAGATTATCAAAATCTTATCTTGAACAGGCAAAATCTTCTTTACTTAGGGCTGAAAAAGATTTGAATGATAACGACTTACTTTGGGCTACTGTTGCAATTTACTACGCAGAATATTATGCTCTTTATTCTTTTCTTCAAAGAATAGGTATTAAATGTGAAAATCATCTTTGTTCTATTTTAGCAGTTGGTCTGCTTTTGGGAGGGGATAAAACTGAAACAATAAATCAACATAAGGATAAAAGAATAGATGCACAATATTATATGAAAGTTGACCAGGAGATTAAAGTTAGAATAATGCTGCAAGAAGCAAAAATATTTGTTTCTACTTTTGATGAATGTGTATCAAATCTGACAGAAAACGAGATTAAAAAAATACAGAGAGATTATTTCTGAGAATAAATAAACTAAAAAATCCCTTCCAAAAAAGCACGTTAACTTAACAGCTCAAATAACCCCAACATTTATTAACCCTCCAATTCATCTACAAAAATGACAGAAGAAAACAACTCATGCATCTTTCCAAAATGCCCTGCCTGCAATGAAGGATACTTAGTCCCATTTTCATTCAAGGAAGATGTCTTTGAAAAATGGAAATGCACAAAGTGCAAACATCTATTAAAAAAGAACGAATAATAATCACATCTTAATTCTTCCATCCCTAGATTCATTCATAGCCCTACTAACCTCATCCCTGCAAATACAATCTCTTAAAAAATCATAATCACTCACTCTCTTTCCTCTAGCTTTCCCTCATCATGGCTCTTAAGTTATCATACATCGCAGAAAGTTCAACAAATCCATTCTTTCTAAAATATCTCGCAATCTCTCTCCTCGCCTTAGAATATCACAAAGTCCCTGCATTTTACCTCGGCTTTAATTCGCTCTATCCTCTGCACGCCAAACATAAAAATACTGGACGCTCTCATGCTCAAAACCTCTAACAACTCTTCTCTCGCTCCGAGAAAGTTTCTCGTATTCAATATTCAAATTCCTTCTCGCAAGCTTACTCAAATTACTATCATTCAAAGCATCAAATATCATTCTAAAGGATAAACCCTCTCAACTGGTTTGCCACTATAATTATCATCTATAAACGCAGAAAAAACAGAATTATCTGCTTCCAATTCATCCAAACTCCTCCCATTAGAAGGAAGATACCTAACATCAACAATCCCTAAACTATACTTTCCTCTAAAAATATCTTCAACATCATAAAACTCGTCATCTCCCTCTTCCAATCTAAATCCAATATCACTATCTTGATTATTATGAACAACTAATAAATTAACATCTATCCCATGCAATCCAAAATAAACTCCAACAACCCCCCTTATAACAGACAAATCTCGAACATACTCTCCAACAGCCCTCTTTAATCCTTCCCCAGCCTTAGCCAAGTCATCAATACTCTTATTAACTTGCCTATTAACAACGTCTTCAACTCCCATAAAAAAATATAATCTCTAAGTTAAAAAACATTTCCGTCCTATAAAACAACATACCCTCCAATAACAAGCCCAAGCAATAAAGCATACGCCCCAAACCATCTCAAATTCTTCCTAGAAGTCAAAACATATTTATACAATAAATGTATCGCTAAAAGTCCGATTAAAAAAGAAACCAAAGTCGCCCAAATAAGCTCTGAAGGCAGTCTCTGATTTCCAATAACTAATATATTAGCCCCAAAAACAACAGGAATAGACATTAAAAAAGAAAACTTGACAGCATCCTTCTCCTTCAAGCCCAAAACCAATCCAGAAGAAATAGTCGCCCCGCTCCTTGAAACCCCAGGCAGCAAAGACAAAACCTGCCCAAAGCCGACTAAAAGCGCTCGCCCATACCCAAACCTCCCACGCCCCTTAAAACCCTGAAGTTCTTGCACCCTTTTAGAACTTTGGGGCACAGAGACAAAAGAATTGCCACTTTTGTGCTCTGTATCAAGAGAAGCAATAAATAAAAATAATCCAGTAACTCCAAACCCTAAAGCAACAATCCCCAAACTATCAAAAGCCGACTCAAAAACAGCTCTAAACAAAAACCCAAAAACAACAGCAGGAATTGTAGCAACTAAAACTAAAAGCCCAAGTCTTCCATTATCACTATCAAAACGCCCCCTAAAAAAATCCTGAACAATATCAGTAATCTCTCTCCCAAAATAAACAAACACAGCCATCAAAGTCCCAAAATGTAAAGCAACATCAAACACAAGACCTCCATCAAATCCAAGCATCCTCTCCACAACAACTAAATGTCCAGAACTAGAAACCGGCACCCATTCAGTTACCCCCTGCACAACCGCAATTATCAACGCACTAATCAAATCACTTGCCATAAAATTATGCAGAAAGCAATTATATAAACTTAATCACTAGCAGATATATCTCTGTAAGGATAAACTTCTCTTCCAAACAAAGTTATGTCTTGAATAGGAATAGCAACTGGCTCCCTGCTCCCATCCTCCCACTGCCCTTTATCAACACAAAACAAAGCAGGAATAAATCCTGGCTTCCCATCAAAAAACCCAACTTCTCCTTTTCCCAAAACATACACGAAACAACCCTCATATCTATCAACTTTCCTAAATCTTTGCTGACTAAAAACATCAAACTCTTCTCCATAACAAACACTAGAATGTCCTCCATTAAAATTCTGTGCAGCAATTCTTGCATTATCCCAAACAGAATGAACATCTCCCTCAATCAAAGGAATGCCCTCTAATCTCTTATCATCCAATTTCATAACAACAAAAAAGTCTCGCCATATAAAAAACTATCCCCAATTCAACTCAATCTCATCCAAAGAATCTTCTTCCAAAGACTGTTCAAACTCTTCAACTCTCTTAAAACGCTTAGACTCTTTTTCCCTGCAACTCCAGCACAAATGCTCAACCTCTCCAATCTCCCCTCCACTACTCAAATCATACCACAAATCAAATGTAGCACCACACTCCATACACCTGACGGGCAGTACGCTCTGTTGCATTTTCATGCCTAAAAAAACACTTCAAACTTAAATAAGATTATTGCTCTCCAAAATACAGCTCACAATCCAACAATACTTATATACCAAGTCACTCCAAAGTCACATAAAGTCACTTATGAAAAGTAATAGCAAAATTACAAAAAAATCAATCTTAACAAAACATAGCCAGGAATAATTATAGCAGCAATTTTATCAACTACAAAACATCAACAGACTACCCTTTTTTTCCATCCTAAATCCAAATAAGCCTCAATCTTAGACAACCTATTAGAAATGTTTAAGTCTTTCTTAATCTCTTCAATATTAAAACTAAGTCTACGAATATTTTTGCTATTTTCATTTATGGAATCCACTGAAGAATTATAAAAACCAACACAACAATTACAATCAAAATAATAGAAGAAGTAACAGTATCAAACAATATAAAAATATTTATCTACTAAGTAGTTCACTCAACATAAATCCCCGGCTTTCCCGGCTTCGCCTTCTTAGCCCTATCAGCAGGATCATACTTCTCCTTATCATTAACAGCAAATATCTTCACTTCCCTCCCAACTCTGGCACTAAAAGAAGAAGCGTCATAATTCTTCTTTTCAGAAGGAATAACATAAAGATAAACCTTCCCAGCTCCTCTCTTCTTACTCACTCTAGTTCCACTATCTCCCCCACCCCCTTTACCTCCCTTACCCTCTCTAGCCCCAACCAGCTTCAAAACATTATTAATATCCTCAACAGTCTTCTCCAAAGCTTTCTCTGCCTCTTCAAACTTCTCATCTATTTTCCCAGAGTCAAACTTAGGCCAATCAGCCAAAGAAACAAATCCTTTCCTTCCAATCCTGCTCCACAACTCCTCTCCAACATGCGGACAAAATAAAGAAAGCATCTTGACAAAACTTTCCAAATCTCCCCTAGCAACTTCGCTCTCCCCCTCGAAAACATAAAACAACTCTCTCAACTTAATCAAAGCAAAATTATAATTAATATATTCTAAATCTTTCTCAATTCCTTTTATAGCTAAATTAACTTTATGCTGAACTCTTCTGCTTGATTTCCCAATCTTAACCTTCTGAAAAAGCTCAAAAACCTTTCTCAAAAATTTCTCACTTCCCTCAACACCTTTTTTAGTCCAAATAGTATCCTTATCAGGGCTTGCAATGCTCATCAAAAACATTCTGGCAGCATCTATCCCATGCTTGCCAGAAACTTCATCAGGAGAAACGCCGTTCCCAGCAGATTTTGACATAACCTTCCCATCATCTCCATGCACCATTCCCTGATTAAACAATCTCTTAAACGGCTCATCATATTTAACATGTCCCAAATCTCTTAAAAATTTGCTAAAGAATCTTGCATAAATCAAATGCATTACAGCATGCTCCGCCCCCCCTGTATAAAAATCAACAGGCATCCAATACTTTGCCTTATCCCTGTCAAAAAGCTCTTTCCTATTTTTAGCGTCGGTAAATCTCAAATAATACCAAGAGCTGTCAAAAAAAGTATCCATTGTATCTGTCTCGCGCCGCGCCTTCTCCCCACATTTAGGACATTTAACATCAACAAATTTCTTATTCGTCTCCAACGGATTCCCTTTCCCAAACTCAACTTTCTCCGGCAATAAAACAGGAAGCTCATTTTCACTAACAGGAACAATCCCGCATTTCTTACAATAAACAACAGGGATCGGCGTGCCCCAATATCTCTGTCTGCTTATCAGCCAATCTCTCAGCTTAAACTGAACAGTTTTCTTCCCAAGTCCTTTAATAGATAAAGCATTAACAATATGCTCCTTCGCCTCATCGCTCTTCAGTCCATCAAAACTCTCTGAATTAACTAAAATACCATAGCCTTCAAATGCCTTCTTCAAATCCTCATCCAAATCTTCATCAAAAGGTTTAACAACTAACTTAACAGACAATTTATACTTCTTAGCAAATTCAAAATCTCTCTGATCATGAGCAGGAACAGCCATTACCATTCCGCTTCCATAATCAGCAACAACAAAATTCCCCGCCCAAATTGGAATCTTCTCTTCTGTCAAAGGATGCTCTGCATAAGCCCCTGTAAAAACTCCCTCCTTATCCAGTTTGTCCATATCTTCCTGCTTTGTGCTCTTGCTCTTCTTTAAAAACTTCTCAACTTCCCCTCTTTGAGAATCAGTAACCAACTCCATTAATCTAGGATGCCCTGCACTAATAACTAAAAAAGTAACTCCAAAAAGCGTGTCAGCTCTTGTTGTAAAAATAGGCCACTTTTCCCCATTCATAGAAAACAAAATCTCACTCCCCTCACTTCTCCCAATCCAATTCCTCTGCATTATCTTAATCCTCTCAGGCCAATCTAATTTGTCAATGTCCCTCAACAACTCATCAGCATACTCAGTTGTCTTCAAAAACCATTGCTCCAACTGTTTTATCTCAACCTCACAATCAGGATGCCTCCAGCATCTCCCATTAACAACCTGTTCATTCGCTAAAACTGTTTTGCATTTAGAACACCAATTAACACTCGCTTTCTTCCTATAAGCAAGCCCTTT
>CAZVKQ010000050.1:0-5884 GCA_964626985.1 Candidatus Woesearchaeota archaeon
TCGCACTCTTGCACGACACAGACATAATACACGGAGATTTAACAACCTCAAATATGATTCTTTCAGAAGATAATAATCTTTATTTCATTGATTTCGGATTATCTTTTATATCTTCAAAGAGCGAGGACAAAGCAGTTGATTTACATCTAATCAAACAAGCTCTTGAAGCAAAACACCACAAGCACTTCAAAGAGCTATTCGCCCAAGTCATAAAAGGATACTCTATTTCAAAAAACGCAGCTCAAGTCCTAAAAAGACTGGAAAAAGTAGAAAGACGTGGCAGATACAAACAGCAGTACTAAATCACAATCAATCCTTCCTTCTCAAAAATAATATATCCAACACCTTCATTCAAGTGAATTGTCTCTTCATCCCTTGACTGCTCTTCCTCAATCTTAATGATGGCATCTCTCCCTGTCAAATTCATGTATCTCAAGCCAGCAGTATCTCCTCCCCGATAAGTTATTATGGAAGCAAAAAATAAAGGTTCATGGAAGTAAGAGCGCCTAAAGTTAATTTTACTCCATTCATGGTTTACTTTAACAGCCCTCGCCTCAAATCTATTCTCTCCGACAACGCCCTCACTCCGAGTAATAGCAACATATCCTACTTCCTCAAAAGCATGCCCATCACCCTTATTCTCTTCTTCCTGAAGTCTAACATCAAATCCAGAAACACTGATATTCCTCTGTCTTGTAACAACAGAGTCTGCTTCATTATAAGTTTGAACTTGAGTCAATACAATCGGTCTTGAATTAAAAATATTCTTAAAAGTAACATGTTTAAATTTATCGCTCACATTAACCTTTCCGACCTCAACAAAAGTGTCATTGCCAAAATCATAATAACCCTCTTCCAAAACAAGATAACTTGCTTTCTCAACACCATGAACTCCGTCCAGATAATCCCACTCTTCTATTTTAAACTCAAAACTATCAGAAGTAACATTTACCAATCTAATATGCGCTGGCTCAGATTGATTAAAAGATAAAGGCTGCATGATAACAACAGGACTATCATAAGAATCCCGTAAGTTTACTCCCTTCCAAGCATTCTTGCTATGCTGGAAAAAAGTCTCACTCCCAACTTCCCCAATATTTTCATCAGCCGTCACTTTAATACATACTCCTTCAAAACATCCATTCAAACAAATATGCCTATCAAACTCCAAAAGAATCTCATCTCCATACGGATCCTGCCTGCAGTATGCATCAACTAAAACTGTGTCAGAATCGCAATAATCCTTGTGCGAAATAAAGCCCAATACGCTATGATTACCAGTAGTATTTCCAACAACCTCATAATTCATCCCTCCATCAGTATCTATGCATGATGGCTCTGGAGGAATCACAACACCGCTAACAGAAAAAACACTAATCAACAAAAACACAAAAGCAAAAAGAAACACACCCTTTATCATTTTATATAAAAAATAAAATAGTATTTAAATATTATAGTAATAGAAAATAGCTATTGCAAGTTCCTATTTTACAAATCTTTAAAAACCATTATCTTCTCACTCAATTATCAGCCCCATAGTCTAGTGGTCAAACAATAATTTTATATAAAAAGCAATATTATAACCAACATGAGAATAAAATTAGAAAGGGGCAAACAAAAAGAGCTAATCTTGAAGGCAAAAGAAAATTTATCTTGGACAGAATTATCCAAAATTCTTAACATATCAACCAATTATTTAATGGTTGAATTGAAAAGAGAAAGAAGACTTTTATCAGAAGAAATATATAACAAACTATGCAAATTAGCTAAAGAAAACTATAAAGATTGCATAATAGAAAAACTAGACGATAACTGGGGAAGAGCTAAAGGTGGAAAAATATCAAAGGGAAACACCAAAAATATAGCCATACCAAACAGGTCTAGAGAATTAGCTGAATTTTACGGAATAATGCTTGGTGACGGAAATCTAACTAAAATAAAAGCTTACAAATTAGGAACATATCAAATTAGAATAGTTGGTGATTCAAGATATGATAAAGACTACTTAACATATTACGTCACTCAACTAATTGAAAAATTGTTTGATATTAAAGTAAAACTATCTAAACAAAAAAAACAAAATGCAATAACATTAACTTCCAGCGGGAAAAAAGTTGTAGAATTTCTAGAAAATCAAGGCTTCAAATCAGGCGACAAGATAAAAAATAAACTTAATATCCCTTCGTGGATAAAAGAAAATGAAGTATTTCTTAAAGCCTGTATAAGAGGAATATTCGATACTGACGGAAGCGTATATAAATTACCAAAACAAAATGTCCATCAAATAACTCTAACAAACCATAACAAAATATTGCTTAAAGAAGCACGTGAAGCACTAATCTCACTAAATATCAAAGCTTCAAAAATAAGCAATGGCAGAAAATTCTATATAACTAAAAAATCAGAATTGCGAAGGTTTTTAAAACACATCGGATTTCGTAATCCAAGACATGTCAATAAAATAAAAACATGGAATTTAGCCCTGTAGTATAGTGGTCAAGTATACGGGACCTTGGCTCCCGTGACCCCGGTTCGAATCCGGGCGGGGCTACTAATTACCGAGGGTAATTACAAATCCCTTGGATTTGAATTGTGCTCCGGTTTGAATCACTCAAAAATCTTTTATGGATTTTTGAGGATCCGAGAACTCTGTTCTTGTGAGCGGGTGGGGCTATTCATAACCTTTAGGTTATGCCCTTCGGTTCGAACCGCCCCGGTTCGAATACTTCAATCTCGTAAGAGTTGAAGTTCCCGCGGACGAATGTCTGCGTGGACCGGGTGGGCTATTCTTCATCTTGAAATCAAAAACCCCTCATCCCAAAAAAACCAAAATCCCCCCAAAAACCCCAACAATCAAAGCATAAATCAAAGCAACCCAAATTGTCTTTCTAATTATCCTCCCCTCCTCCCCATGATACCCCACACTAGCCCCAGCAGCCAAAACATTATGAATCGCAATCATATTTCCAATCGCGCCCCCAACAACTTGCAAAGCCAATATCAAAGAAACACTCAAGCCCAAAGCAAGAGCGCTCTCAAACTGAAAACTCCCGAACAAAAGATTTGAAACAGTATTACTCCCAGCAATAAAACTCCCGAAAAGCCCTACAAAAGGAGAAACAAAAACAAAAAATTTCCCTGTCAAACCAGCAACACTAAAAGCCAATAGCAAAGGAATACTATCCAAGCCCAAGGCCCCTCGCCCAGAAACAATAAAAAGTTGCACTAAAGCCAAAGTAAATACTAAAGCAACAGCGGGCCTCTCCAGCCTATAACCTGCGCGCTTCAAGCTCTTCCAGCCCCTATTAAAACCAATTCTAAAAATAAATAAAGAAATAACTCCTGTTAAAAAGAAATAAAAAGAAGGCGTATAAAGAAAACTCAATCTATATCCCAACTCAACTCCAAGAATCCTATCCCAACCCAGACTAAAACTCAAAAGAAAATCCTTCAAAACCCCAACAGTCCTCGACAAACTCAAAAACAAAACAATCAAAATATAAGGCATTAAAGAAACAAAAACCTCCCGAACTCCATACTTCTTCCGCGCTCTCACAGAAGAAAAACTAATTCTCAGTCGAGGAACAAGAAAACCTTTCTTAGCAGAAAATCCAACAACAAAAAGCCCTATCAAAGCTCCTGCAATAGAAGGCAGTTCAGCCCCCACAAACCTCGCAAACAAATAATAAGGAACAACAAACATCATCCCGGAAAACAAAGCAAACGGAACTGCATCAAAAAACATTTTCCATTTCTTCCGCCCTCCCTTAAAAGCACAGACAAAATAAACAATAGCCAATGGAACAATTATCCCTCCAACTAAATGCAGCAGTCCCACATTCTCCGTAACTCTCCTCAAAATTTCAGAATCAAATCCCAAGCCCCCTAGCCCAAGTAAAACAGGAGTTCCAACAGCCCCAAAGCTGACAGCAGTAGAGTTAGCAATCAAAGCCAGCACAACAGCCCCAAAAGCACTAAACCCCAAACTAACAAGCAAAGGCGCAGCCAAAACAGCCGGCGTCCCAAAGCCAGCAACGCCTTCAATTAAACTCCCAAAAAGAAAAGCAATCAACAAGGCCTGCACTCTCGCATCGTCGGAAATCCCTGACAAAAACCCTTGAACAACTTTAATCCTTCCGCTCTCTTTCAACAGCTCCAAAACCCAGATAGCCCCAAAGATAATCAGCAAGATTTCAGCACTCAAAAAAACACCCTTAATAAAAGAAGCCCCAATCCAGTTAAAACTCAAGCCCCAAAAAACAGCAACAATTCCCAAAGTAACAATCCAAACTAAAGGCATAACTTTCAAAGCGCTCCATCTCCTTAAAACTATCAGATAAAAAATCAGCACAAACAAACCCAAAGCCAGCAACTCTAACAGCATTTCATCACCTCTACAAATTAGACAATATTCCTAAAGCTCCCGTCAAATTACTAAGAAATATCACGCTCTTATACTTTACTCTTCTTTACTTTAGATTCTTCCTCAACTTCTCCTCTCTCCAATTCGCCGACAATCTCAAAAACCCTGATCTCACAGAAAGCCAAAGGATAAATCTTCTTCAGCTTCACAGACAAATTCTTCTGCAGTTTATTAGCCATTATCTCCTCAAACAATTCCTTGGAGCTCCGGGTCTTTAAATGGCCTTCAAGATACTTCCTCGCCGTCTCTCTTAATGCATTCCTAACTCCTCTGGAGACCCTATTCCTCGTAATCAAAAACGGCTTGACCCTCAATTTTACATCTTTGCATTCAGCAATAAAAGAATCTTCAACATAATCAACTCCTTTTCTCATCATTCTCCTAATATAACTTCCTATCAAGCCCAAGCTCCTTGGCTCCCCAATAAGCTTCTTTCCGTCCCATTTAATCTTCAGTCTAAGCTCAAAACTCCTTCCTCTCAAACTCCTCGTCAAGTCAAGTTTGACAGCTCTCCCATCAAACTCCTCCTCGCTGGCGCCGTACAAACTAACCCTTGCAGAAATCATCGGCACCTCAACTTCGTAAAACTTCTTCCTTATTCCTTTCTTCGCCTTGCTGACCTTCTTTACCGCCATCTCAACAATAAAACAGTGCCTCCCAAATTCTACTGTCCAATTTTAAACTTAACGCCATTTTATTTACTTACCTTCTCCCCTATTTCAATTCTCGAAGTCCTAATTGCCTTCTTAATAGTCTTCGCCTTCCCGCATTCAGTACATCTATACAAAACAACAAGCCTTCTTGTAACCTTAGTCTTCATCTTCCAGTCTCTAACTCCCTTCTTAGAATATTTTCCACGGTTGCCAAGCCCGGAACTCTCGTGCCTCAGCTTAGTTCTTGATTTAGAGCCCCTTGATAAAGGATGAGTCGCACTCCTCGCCTTTTGCTTTGCTATCTCTATCTTTTGCTTCGTATGTTTCTTGCACGTCGGGCAATACCTTCTGGTTTCTTTCGGTAACTTCATCTTATATCTAAAGAGAGTTCTTTGAACTCTTATCGTAGTTTCTTTGATGCGCACAACTTTCTTTTCTAAAAAAGAAGTGCATTAGGTCAAAATTTAGATAGCTCCCCAAGAACAGACTCTTCAATTCAAGGATCTCTGCTTATTTATCCAGAGAAAACCTGGTTTTTAAAACTATCTATCTAAAAAGGTCAAAACCATAACCTTTATAACCCGTCCCTCCCAAAATTAATTCATGCCAGAAGCAGAAAACAAAGAAGAAAATCCAGAAAAGAAAAAATTTAGCTCTGCTTCAGAATCAAAAACTACTGCAAAAAAAACAGAAGCAAAAGAAGAAACTCCTAAAAAAGAAACCCCGGAAAAAAAAGAATCCTCCTGGACAAAACTAAAGCCAAAAGAACTGGAAGAAAAAATAATAGAGCACGCAAAAAAAGGAAACC